>PLWR01000267.1 GCA_003165615.1 Acidobacteriota bacterium
CTTAATCCTTCCGAGAGTTCAATACGTATTTACGGATAAGCTCTAAGGCTGATTAAGGCCGCGAAGGCAGAATTGGCTGATCGGGTCCGCACGCCGAAAAGGATTCGGGATTTGATCGATGACTAAGAGCGCAGAGGCCGGCTGGCGCAGAGTGAGCACAGGTCTGCGATTCACGTGACTGACCCTGGCCAAGCTTTCGATTCTATCATTTGATTGATTTCTCCGTTTTGACTACGGCCCGCCTTGCTTGATCCGCACTAAATCGCAGGGCTACGCTCGCCCTGCGCCAGGCCGCCTGTTGGTCAAACGGGCTGGATCAGTGGTGGTGTCCTATTTTGTATGTAGCGTCGCCCGGATCTTGTACCGGCTTGGTCGGGAGGGTGGCCCCGGGCGCCACCAACACTTTTCACTTGACAAGAGCGTGAACATAGGCTAGTATTTCCAGTTGAGACTGGACGCCGGGTCAGCCGCCCGCAGGACCGGTAGCAGGGTGGGCCCGGCGTAGGGAAGAAGAAGGTAATTATGGCACCGCTTGCTCCGCCTCAATGCCCCCCAATTGCATGTCGACTTGTTGTCCCTTTGCTGGAAAACTCCCAAACCCAGTATCTTATTGAAAATAAAGGGAATGAATTGGCCAAAGTGGGGTTCCAAAACCCAGTATCATGCTGATAATAAGCCGGTTATCAAAAACGGTGGAAACACAAAACAGGGCGACAAATGGTCCGGGCGTCCTATCGGCTGCTCTTCACTGGGAGGTCACTCCCCTGAGCGGCATGTTCCAAGCCAAGACTGATCTTTTCTTGATGTCTTTTTAGAGTTTAAAATCGATTTCTATTTGAAGTCTTGACAGGCATCTATTTGTGACGATAAATTGGATGCAGGAATTGGAAATACGGACGGGGGGGAAGATGATGCGCAGTCGAAATGCAACGAAGACCCAGAAGACTGTTCGCCTGCCCAAGCCACTGCTCAAGGAAGCTGAAAACCTCATCCGCTCGTGCGGCCGCTGCGAATCCATGAATGACTTTATTGTCAGATCGATGCGGCTGAGGATCGATGTGCTCAAGCGCAAAGAACTCGACGCCAGGTTTGCGGAAATGTCAGAAGACACCTACTACCAGAAAGAGGCTACCCTTCTGGCAGAGGAGTTTGAGAGCAGCGATTGGGAGGCAGCAAAACTTCTCGAAGGCTAAAGGCCTGGGGAAGGAGGGCTTTTCCATGCGCAGGGGCGACATTTATCTGGCAGACCTTAATCCCACCCAAGGATCGGAACAATCCGGAAAAAGGCCGGTCATCATTGTGAGCAGGGATGCCATCAATGAGCACAACCCGGTGGTGATCGTTGTGCCGTTAACCGCAGCCGAAAACAAAACAAAATTGTATCCCACACACGTTTCGCTCAAGTCCGGCACCGGCGGATTGACCAGGGATTCGATTGCGGTAACGGAACAAGTGCGGGCCATCACCAAAACCCGGCTAACGGCGATTATCGGTCAGTTGAAGTTCGAACACATGAGCGTGGTCTCCGCCGCCTTGAAGATTGCCATGGACCTTCCATAAATCGCCAAGGGGAGTTCACCATCAGGAGTTCTGCCCTTCCACCAACTGCTTGGCGCGTTGAGCGGCGCGGACCACGGCCTTAATCAGGGTTACGCGCAGGCCGCCTTCTTCCAGTTCCATGAGCCCATCGATGGTGCAGCCTGCCGGCGTAGTGACCATGTCTTTCAATTTGGCCGGATGCTCGCCGGTGTGCAGCACCAGCGAGGCAGCTCCCAGCAGCGTCTGGGCAGAGAGTTCCGTGGAGAGCTCGCGCGGCAGACCCATCTTCACGCCTCCTTCCGCCAGCGATTCAATAATCATGTAAACGTAAGCCGGGCCGGAGCCGGAAAGGCCGGTGATGGCGTCCATGTGCTTCTCGTCCACCACCACGGTGCGGCCCATGGAGCGGAAGATTTCCCGCGCCAGCGTCACATCGTCGGGAGCCGCATGGACACTGGCGGCAATGGCCGTCATGCCCTGGCGAATCAGGCACGGAGTGTTGGGCATGGCGCGAATGGCGCGCGCGGGGCGGCCTAGTTCGCGCTCGATGAGCGCCGTGGTGACCGACGCGGCGGCGGAGATGATCACCGCGTCTTTGCGCAGCACCTTCTTCACCTCGTGTAGAAATCCCTTTACCTGCTGGGGTTTCAAAACAATCAACACCAGCTCGGCGCCCTTAACCGCCTGCACATTATTCGTGTGGGCCTTCACGCCGTATTTCTCGGCAAGAAAATCCGCGCGCGGCTGGTGCGCAACGGTCACTTCCACATTTTCGACGGGGATGAGTTGCGAACCCAACATGCCGGAAAGCAGGCCCTCGCCCAGCTTGCCGCAGCCGATGAGCGCGAGTTTTTTTACCCTGCTCTGAAAGTCGCGCGGGCCGCGAACAGCCTTGCTGTCAGTAGTTTTCATTTTTGTCCTCAGAAATGGAGCAGGGGCGGTTCGCGAACCGCCCCTGCAGGGCGCGCGTCGCGCCCGCTGGCTACTGCTTAGTGCCTACTGCCTACTTTCTTGCCGCCGCCTGCGCCGCCGTGACTTCTTCCTTGGACGTGGAGATCCACGGCATCATCTTGCGCAGCTCGCTTCCCACCTTTTCGATAAGGTGGGCGGAAGCTTTGGCGCGCATTTCCAGGAAGTGTTGGCGTCCCTGGGCGTTTTCATCCATCCACTCTTTGGCAAAGGAGCCGTCTTGAACGCCGGCCAGGACTTGCTTCATGGTCTCGCGCACATGGGCGTCGATCACCTCGGGCCCGCGGGTGTAGTCGCCGTATTCGGCCGTATCGCTCACCGAATAGCGCATGTACTTGATGCCGCCCTGGTAGATGAGGTCGACGATCAGCTTGAGCTCATGCAGGCATTCGAAGTAGGCGATCTCCGGCTGGTAGCCGGCCTCGACCAGGGTCTCGAACGCGGTGGTGATGAGCGCTGAAACGCCGCCGCACAGCACCGTCTGCTCGCCGAAGAGGTCCGTCTCCGTCTCTTCTTTGAAGGTCGTGCGAATGACACCCGCCTTCAGAGAACCAATTCCCTTGGCGTACGCCAAGCCGGTCGCTTCCGCGTGGCCGGAAGCGTCCTGCTCGATGGCCAGGAGCGCGGGCACGCCGACGCCCTCGGTGAAGAGCTCGCGCAGGCGATGGCCGGGGCACTTGGGCGCGATCATGATGACATCCACTGTGGGCGGAGGAACGATAAACTTGTAGTGAATATTAAATCCGTGGGCAAACACCAGGGTCTTGCCAGGTCCGAGGTGTGGGGCGATTGCCTCCTGGTATATCTTCGCCTGAATGGGATCAGGGATAAGTATGACGATCACGTCGGCACGCTGGGCGGCTTCCGCCGCATCATAGACTTCGAAGCCTGCGTCTTTTGCCTTGGTGCGCGGCGGATCGCCCATGCGCTCGGCAACAATCACCTTCACTCCGCTGTCGCGCAGATTCAACGCGTGCGCGTGTCCTTGGCTACCGTAGCCGATAATGGCCACGGTCTTCCCCGCCAGATTCTTCAGATCGCCATCTTTCTCATAGTAAACTTTAGCCATTGGTCTCGAGTCCTTTTCGTTTATTGGATTTGTAAACAAGAATTATATACCAAGAGCAGGAGCCAGGAATGACCGAAACTCGAAAACCGAAATTCGAAACTCGCGAACCATGCATCGAATTTCGGTTTTCGAGTTTCGCTTCTGACTTCTGGCTCCTGACTTCTTCCTCACGCCTGCGCCCCAGCCATGACCGGGCTCGATACGGCCCGTGTGGTCTTCACGCAGGCGAAGGGAAGGAACTCCGGCAGGCCAAAAGCCGGCGCGGCGGGTTGCCGGCGGCTTTCCGCGGGAACCTCCAGAAGATACTTTCCGTGGCTGGCAAAAATCAACTTTGATCCTGGGAAAGTCTTGAGAACCTCCGCCACGCGCGAAGTATCAGCGTCGGCGTCGATGAACACGAAGGATGCGGCGGCGGAAGTCTGGTGCTGGTAATAGGAGACGCGCTCCACGCCTTCCATCCCGCGCAGGAAGTTGAAGAGATGATCGATGTCCGACTCGGGCGAGTCCAGCACCGCCATCATGGAAAAACAGTGGGGCCGCGTGGCCATCGCCAGGGTGGTAATCTTCATCCCCTTGCGGCGAAATACGTTCATGAGGCGGCAAGTCACAATCAGGTCCTGCTCGGTTTCAAGCGTGATCAGCCATTGCATTGGAGAACTCCTCGCAAAGAACTAGGTGCCAGGGAAAAAACGAAATTCGAAGATCGAAAATTGAAATTCGGCATCTCGTTCACGAGTTTCGAATTTCGATTTTCGAGTTTCGTCTTTCCACTCACACCGCCCAAAGGTCGTCCAAAGCTTCTTCTTCCACCTGAACGCGGGTGGGTTCCACCACCATCTCCGCCAGCGAGGCTCCGGGGGGAACGATGGGATAGACGTTCTCCGCCGGGTCCACCCAAACGTCGAGCAAGCGCGGCTCACGATCGCTGAGGAAATCCTCGACCGCATCCCCCACGTCCGTGCGATGTTCCACGCGCGCGCCGCGAATGCCATAAGCATCCGCCAGCTTCACGAAGTCCGGCGCAAAGTCGAGGTTAATGTCGCAGTAGCGCTTCTCAAAGAAAATTTCCTGCCACTGGCGCACCATGCCCAGGGCGCGATTATTGATGATGACAATCTTTACGGGCACGCGGTATTGCACCACCGTGGCCAGATCGTTCAGGGTCATCTGGAATCCGCCGTCGCC
>PLWR01000625.1 GCA_003165615.1 Acidobacteriota bacterium
GCACCGGGACGAATTCACCCTGGGGTGACGGAGGTAGGTGACGATCAGGGAGATCGTCCAAAAGCCGGTTTTAAGCACGGAGATATCCCAGCCAATATGCTTTTGCCGGAAGACGAACCAGGCAGCAGAGCCACTCAACAAGGAGTATGTCAGCAAGACCAGAACCGCTGCTGCTCCGTGCAGAACGACACCAAACATAAAAGTCACTCGCGCAAAAAGCAGTGCAAATACCGAAAGTGTGCTAAAGGCCTCCCACACCCCCAGAATCGCCAGTGGGATGGGGAGTGCAGGGGCGGAAACTCCTCCCGCCGCAGGTGTCGCGCCTTGAACTGCTTTCTGAGCAAGGCACGTTGCCTTGACGCTCTTGCGAGAATCAAAGAACAGGAATACCGCGGGCACCAAGACCCCCAGGACGGCCATGACGCTGATCATTCCCACGATGATGGCGTGCTGCGTCTCACAGGAAATCTTGCCAGGCGTCTGCCGCATGATGATGGGGAACATGAACCCCGTGATGAGCGTCGTCATGAGGCCAAAGGCCAACCACAATCCGCTCACCACCAACATCATGATGCGCGCCCAGTTCCGGCACCGAATCGAACCAATCCCGGCAGTGAAGAACACAGCGGCCATCAGCCCGTATTGAAGTGCCCCCATGATCATGAGCACCGCCGGGGAGATAGGACCGGCGGGAATTGCGCCTGCGTGCATCTTGGCTGCCACTGGCCCAAGGAAGATCAATGCTGAAAACAGGATCATGAGCACGAATGCGCAGCCGATGAGAATTTCGACGATCCCAAAGGCAATAAGCCAGCCGCGCCGACTCTTGTAAGGAACGGGAACTGCTACCGGCAGTGATGAGTCCATGATTTATTATTCCATTTCCGTTTAATGTTAACGCCTAATCGCATGACGTATACACCCAAAGGGGCATGAACACAAGAGACGAATGGCCCCTGACGAAATGGCCCCCGGCTGACGTTGTCGACTTGTGACCTCAACTTCTATCTTTAGAAAACGCCCAGCGTGGGCATATAATCTCTGCGATAAGAAATCGCGCAAGAAAGTTCCTTTCCAATATGAATTCTCAGCAGAATCGCGGATGGGCCGCGGGATGGGGTTGGTGCGTGCGGTCGTCTCAATGCTGTGTCAACGGGAGAGTTCGATGAAGCCGTATCCACCGTTATTGTTCCTCGCCGAAGACCTCTGCGCGCAACTTCCCTCCCAGGTAACGTCGCCCGCTCCCCAAGGTCTGGTTGACCGCATTGTCCCGCGCTTTCTGGGATCATAGCGCAGAATAGCGCCGCAATGAGCAGGTTGAGAATTCGGTTTTCAGAACGTGCACGTACTTTGCGCTCGTCTACGGCTCTTCGCCATTTGGAATGAGAACCCTTTCGAAGCACCTGTCATTCCCGCGAAGGTGGGAATCCATTCCGTCAGCGGCTCATTTCCAATGGCTCGCGGAGTGGATTCCCGCCTTCGCGGGAATGACGGCACCTGGGCACGCCCGCGTTTCGCAGATGACACCAGTACCCGCTGCTTTCGCGGTTGCATTCAAGCCAGGAATGTGGTTTATAGTGCAGTAAACCCCTATGCGAATCCCCAAGGCCAAGTGGCCGCTCGCCATTGCGTCTGCCCTGGTAATAGGTCTGGCGTTTGCTGGATTCACCATCTGGAAGGCATCGCGCGCACTCCACCGTGCCTCCGAAGAAGTGGCCGCAGAAGAAAACCTGAAATTCACTGTGTCGCGCCTTGACCATGCGTTGCCCTCCGGCGTTGAGTGGATTAATTCCCCCCAGGTATTCAACAACGCTGCCTTTTTCGACGGTCGGCTCTATATCTGCGGACCCTTGGGACTGATGGTGTACTCCCCCGAGGGGAAGCTGATGGCCCGTTACCGTGCCGGCCTGGAGCTTCCCGCGGCGCCGCTCGTAAGCATGTCCGTCGGCCGCGCCGCCGACGCCGTGGAACCCGAACTATACGTGGCCGCCGGGGGTGGGGGCGTGCTGGCATTCAGCGAAAAGAGCTCCCGGCAGATCCTTCCGGAAGCCCACTCCCTGCGCCAACTTACATCCGTGCTGCCACTCGCCACTGGTCGTGTTTTGCTGGGCACGCAGAAGAGCGGGGTGTTGGTTTACGACGGCAAGCGCCTTACCGAATTCCATCCGCAGCTTGCAAAGTTTCACGTCACCGCGCTTGCCGGGGACGACTCCAGCGTCTGGGTGGGCACGCTCAACGACGGCGTTATCCACTGGCACGCCGGGCAGTCCGACCGCTTCACCGAGGCCGATGGACTGCCTGACCCGCGCGTCCTTTCGCTGGCCGTCGCGGGCGACCGGGCCTTTGTGGGCACACCGGTGGGTGTGGCGGAATTCCGCGATGGCAAGTTCACATGTGTCTTGGCCTCCGGATTTTTCGCCAATTCCCTGCTGGTTGACGGCGATACGCTTGTGGTTGGCACACTCGACGAAGGTATCGTGGAGGTCCCGCTCGCGGGAGGTTCAAAATCCGCACCGCGCTCGAGCGGCCAGGAAATTTCCGGCCGGGTTATGCGCCTGCTCTCTTCCGATGGCAATCTCTTTGCTTTGACGGAGAATGGCTTCAGCTCCTTCAACTCGCGCGGCGGCACGTGGCAGCCCATCATTCGACGCGAAGATTCCCTATTGGCGGACCGGAATGTCTCCGCACTCGATTTCGACTCCGCCGGCCGTCTTTGGATCGGCTACTTCGACCATGGCCTTGATGTTCTGGGAGCCACCGGCGAGCGTGCCATCCACATCGAGGATGAGCACGTCTTCTGCGTCAACCGCATTGTTCATGACACCCAGCACGGTTCCACCCACGTCGCCACCGCCAACGGCCTGGTGGAGTTTGACGCCGCCCTGCACGAGCGCCAAGTCATGGGACGCCGCGAGGGGCTGATTGCCGATCACGTGACCGACGTCGCGCTGACGCCCGGCGGCATGACCCTGGCCACGCCCGCGGGGATCACTTTCCTCACCCCCGACGGCGCCCGCAGCATCTACGCGTTTCATGGTCTTGTAAACAATCACGTCTATACTCTGGGCGCGGAGGGAAGGCGCTTGTTGGTGGGAACACTGGGCGGTCTTTCCCTTCTCGATCAAGGCCAGGTGCGCATGAATTACACCACGGCAAATTCCGGCTTGAAAGCCAATTGGATTACCGCGCTCGCGCCCGTCGGCGACGAGTGGTTCGTGGGCAGCTACGGAGGCGGAATTTTCCGGCTTGACGCCACGGGACGATTCGAGAAATTCTTCGACGCGCCTGAATCGTTCGTGGTGAATCCCAACGCCATGCTCTCGACAGACCGGCGCGTTTATGCCGGGACGCTGGAGAGAGGGTTGTACGTTTATGACCGTTCGCTGCAACGTTGGAGCGATGTCATGGCTGGCCTGCCGTCACCCAATGTCACAGCCCTGGCGGTCCACAACAACTACCTGTACATCGGCACGGACAACGGTTTGATCCGCATTCCGGAGCAGAACTTGAGCAACCCATGAAGCAAATCCGCTGCTTGGCCTTTCTCATCGCTCTCTTGGCTGCCGCCCCCTGGGGTTTTGGCGATGCCGGCATCATCATTCCCAACGGGCAGGAACAGCCAGATGCTTCAGTTTTGTCGTTGGATGAGATGCGCATTACCCTCTCCATCGACAACGGCGATGCTCGCGTTTTCATCCAGCAGATTTATGCGAACCACACTGGGCGCATACTGGAAGGCAACTACATCTTTGCCTTGCCCAGTCGCGCGGCGATTTCCGACTTTGCCGTGTGGGACGGCGTAACCCGCATTCCCGGCGTTATCCTGGAACGAAAACGCGCCGAGGAGATTTATGACGCCCTGAAATGGCAGGCCATCGATCCCGGCCTTTTGCAGATGGGAGAACGAGGCGCCGACGAGGCGGCGCGCAGCGCGGTGTTCAGTGCACGCATCGTTCCCATCCCGGCTTTTGGCACGAAACGCGTCGAGATTGAGTATCATGAGACCCTTCCGGTTGAGAACCTGCAATCGTACTTTGCCGTGCCCTTGCGCCCCGACGCTTACCAGGCGCAAACGGCCGGTCACATCAGCATCAACTTTGAGCTGCACTCCCAGCACCCACTCCAGGATTTCCAGGTCGTAGGCCAGACCTTCCCGCTGAAAATCATGGAGCGTGGACCGCATGTGGTAAAGGCCACGTTTGAAGCCAACAATGTCATCTTCAAGGAAGACCTCTCCCTCCGATACGCTTTCGACCAGTCCAAGACCGACGCGCTTGAAGTGTTGACTTACCGCAACCCGCGCCCGCAACAGCCCGATGCGGTGGACACCGCGCCGGCTCCGCCGTCTGTCATTGAGCCGGGATTTTTCGAGGCTTCGGCGCTGGTTGCACCGCGCGGTAACACGCCCCCTGCGGGAGGCGATGCTTCCGGCGCAGCGCCGCGAACTTTTCTGGTGCTGTTCGATACTTCCCTCTCCATGCAGTGGGAAAAGCTTGAGCGCAGTTACCAGGCCATGGAAACACTCCTCCACTCCCTGCGGCCCGCCGACCGTTTCAATCTTCTGCTTTTCAACACGGAGATGAACTGGTTTGAAAAGCAGCCGGTGAGGGCGGACAAACCCGCCGTGGAACGCGCTCTCCAATTTGTGCGGGCCAGCGGATTGCGGGGCGGGACAAATCTTCAAGCGGCTCTGGATGCCGCGCTCACGCTGGCGGGCAGCGCTTCGAGCGAAAATTATATCGTCCTGCTAAGTGATGGTAACGCCACGCGCGGCCCCATCAGCACCAATCAACTGGCCACCTGGTACTCACACAAATGGAAGTCCCTGCCCGAGGCTTCGCGCCCGCGAACCTTTATCTTCGGTGTGGGTGACGACGCAAACCTGCCACTCCTTCGCCTTCTCGCCCAGAATCACGGCCTGATGGAATCTGTTCTCTCGACCGAACCGATTGAATTCAAGCTGAATGCATTCCTCAGCAAGATCGGGCGTGATCCCATCTCCCAACTCAATCTCACCCCAATGCCGGCGGCGGACTTCGACCTGGTGTATCCGCTGGAAGACATCGTCTTTCCCGGCTCCGTGGCCGCCTGGGTCGGCCAATACAAGAAGCCGCTGCCTGCCGCGCGGTTTAACGTCCACGCAACTCGCGCTGGCGCGGCTGTGAACATGCACGCGAGCGTGCCGCTTCCCGGAGAAAATCTGGAGCACCCGGACCTGCCGCGCACCTGGGCCAAGGCTCGCATCGATGCGCTGCTGGCCAAGATCGAACGCGACGGTGAGGACCGCGCTTCCGTTGATGAAATCATCCGCGTTGCCCGCAAATACAAGTTCGTCACACCCTATACTTCCTTTCTGGCGGCGCCGCGCACCTTGCTGCGCCCACGCGTCATTCGCCCCGGCGACCCGGTGATTCGCGTCAGGACCGCCCCCTCCATCAATTCGATCGTCGCGCTCTTCCCCTTCGGGTTAATCAAAGAGTTGCGTTACCTGCCGGGCGAGGACATTTGGCAGACTCGCTTTCTCGCTCCTGAGGATATGACCGATGGAACCTACGTGGTCCGCCTTGTTCTGCGCGACCATGAAGGGCATGTGTATCGTGAATCGAAGACCTTCGTCATTGTGACCCAGCCGCCCATCGTCCGCGTTCACCTGAACCGGAAACAGTTCCGGCCCGGCGAGTCCATTCCCTTAAGCGTCAGCGCCTCGGCCCGGACGCGCACCGTGGTGGCCCGCATGTATGGCGCAGAACCCGCTTATCTAAAGTGGAACCAGGATGCAGGCGCCAATACCGGCAATCTGCTGGTCCCGGCGGACCTCCCCGCCGGCCCTTACACATTGACGGTGACGGCGGAAGACATTGCCCACAACATCGGCAGCCAGGAGGTGAGCATTGAAGTCCTACCGTGACCTCCGTTCGCGAATCATCGTGGCCCTCCCCATCGCCGGATTGTTCATCGCCGGCATTGCGGCACGTGGCAACCTTGGGGATTGGCTCCAGAACCTTGATGGGAACGGGCGCTTTGAGATGATCTTCTTCCGCGTCATCTCGCTGCCCACCGGCCCCTTGACCGTTCGCCGCCTGCCTGCCGAGTCCCGCCACACCTTGGACGAACTTGTCGCCAAAACTCCCAATGACGCGGAGCTTTACCTGATGCGCGCCCGCGCTGACGAAGAACAATTGGATTTCACCACCGCTGAGGCCGACTGGCAGAGGTATGCCCAACTCGCCGCCAACAAGGTCGATGCCCAATTGCAGCTTGCGGATTTCTATCACCAGCGCCTGCGTCCGCTTGACGAAATCAAATCGCTGAACACTGCCGCACAGGCGCCTTCCTCGCCTGCGGACAAGCTGCTGCCCCCCGATCAGCAGCGGGCATGGCAAACCTTCGCTCGCATCTTCCCGGTGATCCGCCTTCAGGCTCTGCCCCCAGCGCTTTCCATGGAGCAATACAACGCCTGGATCGCCCGCTACCCACGTGAGGCGGCGATCTATTCGCGGTATTTCAATTTCCTTCTGGAAGCAAAGAAACTGCCCGAGGCTGAGCGGCTCATCGGCCGGTACGAAAAGGCATTTCCACTCGACAGAGTTTTCCCCATTGAGGCTCGCGCGACGCTGGCTTACAAGCGCGGCTCCACGGACGAGGCGCTAGCCCTGTATGACCGCAGTTTTCAACCGCTCTGGCCGCCCGATCTCATTCAGGATTATTTCAACCTGCTGAAAGAAACTCACCGTCTGCGCGAATTTCTCAGCCGCTCCCGAGCTGCCGCAAGCGCCAATCCCACCGACATGGGCGCCGCAGCGCGCCTGTTCTATTACTACCAGCAGCAAGGAAACCTCGGCGAAGGCGAGCGCGTGCTGGTTGATTACCGTCTGCGTATGGAAAAAACGAACGCGGTGTGGAAAGGCGACCAACTCTGGACGCTCGCCCGCCTCTTTGATGGCATCCACGCGTATGACGACGCCGCGCGCGGTTATTACGCGCTCTATAGCCTGCCCGGCGTGGAGCCGGACCTTCAGGAAAAGGCCCTGGCGGCGATTGCCAATTTACTTCTGACCGCCCCCGAGCAGCCCATTCACTTTGGCAGTAATTCCATTTCTTTCCTCCGCGACATCGGCGCCATGGATCCTTACCCCGGCTTCCTGAACGGCATCGTTTCTCTGCTGCTCAACTCCCAGTCGCCCGCCGAACAATACTCCCAAGCGGAGGGATCCGCCGTGGCCTATTTCCACCGCGCACGGGCCGCGGACCTCATTGCGCTGTTTGACCAACGCTTTCCCAAGTCGGGCGAGCGCAGCGACCTCCACGCCCGGCTGCCCGATGCCTATGCGGTTTATGCGGCCGATGACGCCGTTCTGCGCGAGGGCCGCCAGTTTCTGACTGCCTTCCCGATGGCCAGCCAGCGCGTTCATGTGGCCATGTTGATGGCCGATTGTCTGGCTCGCAAAAACCGGGTGAAGGAGGAGTTCGCCCTCTACGACCAGCTTCTGAGTGAGCTGGCCGCGCACGCCGATCATGTCCCGCTGGGCGAGAGCGCCCACGCGAATGTTTCCTTGACCCGACAGTCCACACCACCGGGTCAGGCAGAAGGCACAGACGCTGCTCCGGAAGCAGGAGCGGAAAACGAGACCCCCGATGCAGAAAGCGGCGCGGAGGGAAGAGAACAACCGCCCACTCGCCACGGGTTCACTGCGGCCCGAGTTCGGACAACCCCGAGGCCAGAGGGCCAGCCGCGTTCACCGGAATATTCCCAAGTGCTCGAACGCTACATTTCGCGCTTGGTCACTCTCCAGAAACCGCTCGCGGTGATCGAGCTTTTCCGGCGCGAGATGGATCACAATTCGAACGATCCCGGCCTTTACGAACGGCTGGCGGCCTTCCTCGAACAGAACCACATGGACGAGCGCATCGAGGCTGTCTACAAAAAGGCCATTCAGCAGTTTCCCGATCGGTCGTGGTACCAGAAGTTGGCCCGCTGGTATTTGACGCGTAAAAGGCATCAGCAGTTTGAAGAACTGACCCAGCAGGTGATCCAGATCTTCTCGGGAACGGACCTTCAGGAGTATTTCCAATCGGTGATGTGGAACGGGACGGTGGTCCCGCAGATGTATGTGCAGTTGAACCTATACGCCCACCAGCGGTTTCCTAACAATCTGACGTTCGTACGAAACCTGCTGGGCGCCTATCAGACAAAGCCAATCGAAAACCACCAAGCCTGGGAAGCCCTTATCCGTCAATACTGGTTTTATGACGACGGGCTGCGCTCAGAGTATTTTGCTTACCTGTCCCGCAGCGGCCGCCTCGATTCGGAACTTCAAGCCATGCGTGCCGCGAATCCCCAGACCGGTGCGGGAAAATGGAACGAGCTTAGCCAGGCCAACCCCGCCGCCGCACAGTTTATTGCGGAGGCAGAGATCTGGCGTTCGCACTATGAATCTGCCGCGCCGGTGATCAAAGCGCTCGCCGAGGTCTTTCCTGCGGACCAGGACTTGGGCCAGCGCGCTTCTTCTGTCTTCCGCTCGCTCGCGCCATTCGATCCTCAAGACACGGAGATTGCCGCGGGCATTGAAAACACGCTGGCGAAATCGAGCCCGGGGGACCGGGATATTCTCATCCGCATCGGCGATGTCTACGCGGATCGCGAGATGTTCGCCAAGGCTCGGCCCTATTGGAATCGCGTGCCACAACTTGAGCCCGGCAACCCTGACGCGCACCTGCAATCGGCGACAGTGTTTTGGGACTACTTCCTGTTCGGCGACACGCTGAGGGTGATCCGCGACGCACGCAAGAAACTCTCAAATCCCGCCCTTTTCGCCTATGAGGCAGGAGCCGTTTACGAGGGCCAGCGGGACTATCCCCGCGCGGTCGGCGAATATCTGAATGGCGCCCTGGCTTCCGCGGATGATTCCGCCGCGCGCCGCCGCCTGCTGCAATTGGCCAAGCGCGCGAACTTGAGTGGCGCCATCGACCAGGCGACAGACAAAGCTGCCCGCGGCGCTGAACCCGATGCGAATGCTGTTTCCCTGCGCATCGCTGTGCTGGAGGCCCTCAAGCGTCGCGCCGATCTTGAAACCTTTATCACCCGGTTGACGCAGAGCACATCCTCGCTTGAACTGCTGGCGCAGATTCAGCCGGCCGCCGAGCGGCAAGGCTTTGACAATGTCCGCATCCTAATCCTTGAACGTCAGATCGCTCTCCTCACCGACCCGGTGGAGAAAATACAGGTTCGCCTGGAACTCGCGCGCTTCTATGAATCGAAGAACCAGATAGAGCAGGCTCGGGCGCTCACGGAAACGCTGTATGGCGAGAACCCGCTGCTTCTCGGCGTGGTGCGTTCCACCGTTGATTTCTACTGGCGCAACAAAATGTGGGACGCTGCCATCGGCACTTTGCTGAAGGCGGCCAAGTCCGCCTACCCCGACCTTGGGGGGCAGTTCACGTTCGAGGCGGCGCGCAAAGCGACCGAAGCCAGGGAGTGCGCACGGGCGCGCGAATTGCTCACTCCTCTGCTCCAAAATCAGCAGTACAACGCCGAATACCTGGCGGCGATGGCGGACACCTACGCTCGCGAAGGAGACGACAAATCTCTGCGCGACTTTTACCTCGCCCAGGTCCAGTCATTTCGCGCCTCCGACTTGCCAGCGGATGATAAGACGGCACGCATCGCAGCACTTCGCCGGGGCTTGATTCCAGCACTCGCCCGCTTGAAGGATTTCGAAGGGGCGGTGGACCAGTACGTCGAGATCGTAAACAAGTTTCAGGAGGACGAAGGGCTGGCTCAGGAGGCCGCGGCATTTGCCGACCATCATGCCCGGCGCCAACAACTGCTCGATTACTACACCAAGGCTACCGCAGATTCGCCCAAGGACTTCCGCTGGCCCATGGTTCTGGCGCGGATTCAGACTTACTTTGAGGACTATGCCGGGGCGATTGCCTCCTATAGGAAGGTGCGCACCATGCGGCCCGACCGCACTGACTTACTGACGGCGCAGGCCACTCTGGAAGAGCGCTCGATGCAGTTCGACGACGCCCTGAAGAGCTACTCGCGCCTCTATGAATTGACGTACGAGAATCCCGAATGGATGGAGAAGATCGCGGAGCTCCATGCGCGTGAAGGCCAGACCGACGCGGCAGTGGCAGCATTAAAGAAGGCCTTGATCGAAGGCCGTCCGGAGAGACCTGACTTGTACTTCGACGTCGCCGACCGCCTGGCTGGTTGGAACATGCTCAACGAGGCCCGGCAGTTTTCAGAGCGCGGTGTGGCACTTGCCGACGAGGATTTATTGATCCAGCCTGAGGACGTCAAGGGCGCGCTCGGGTATGTCACGCTTTTGACGCGCCTGAGAGATTACAGCACAGCGTATGCACGCCTCATGGAGGCCTTGAAGGCGGCGCGAGAACAGAAAGCTCAGCCCGACCTGAATCAGTTCCTCTCGGCCATGGGTCGCGTGGTGAAGCAATACTACACGCCGGAAGAAGCCAGCGCCTTCGCCCAGTTCCTTCTAGGACAAAAGGAAGGGATAGAGACGAACACCTTCGTGGAGACGCTCATTCCGCTGGCGCAATACGCCGGCCTCACGGACCTCGAGGCGCGTTGGCGTCTTGAGGTGATGATGGGCAGCCCCGGCTCAGACCAAGCCCAAGCCATGGAGACGCGCCTCGAGGAGTTGCAAAAGCAGCGCATGAGGTTCAACGAGTTCGGAGCGCAGCTTGAAGCCTACTGGAAAGTCTTCCCCCAGAGATCGGGCAAAGATTATTACCTGGAAAGGGCCGCGGACAGCTACGGCTCGGCGGGAAACACTGGCGCGGAGCTTGGTGCGCTCCAGCAGGCCTTCGATCGACAAGGATTGGATGGCCAGCATCTTCAACGCTACCTTAATTTGATCTCCACGACATCATCGGAGCAACTCGTGGCAATCTCCGGAGGAGATCGTGGATCCCAGGTTCGCGATGCGGCAGCAACAACGGCGCTCGCGACGGGGAAGGTTGATCTGGCCCTCCGAGCCATTGGCGCGCGCGGGCGAGGCCTGCCCTCCGTTTGGACGCGCGCCTACACGGGTCTGGTGGGTTTNNAATTACTCTGACGCCGCACCCGCCGTAAATGACGCGTATGAGCAAGCCCTCGATACGCGAAGCATTGGCGACCGTATCGCGAAGCCGCCGAATCGTGACGATTTCCTGGCTGGCGATATCTGGTTCTATTACGGTTCGCGATATGGCGAGTACCTTTCGGTCACGCATCGCGGCAATCCCGAAGACTACCTGCCCGCCATGCTGGAAGGGACGCCGGCGCGGTCCGACGCTTACTTCACGCTTGCCGATTATTACCGCGATGTGGGGCAACTCGACATCGCGCGCGAGGATTTTGCCTACGCCATTGAGATCAGCTCGCAGCGCGGTGATGCGCACGACCGCATTGCGCAGATTCTCTGGCAGCAGGGCAAACAGGACGAAGCCATCAAGGAATGGTCGCTGGCGCTGAAGGCCTTTCATGCACAGGAGGACGGCAGTGCGGTTCCGCCTACGTTCTGGGCGGATCTTCGCGTCACTTTGGAAAACATTGGACAACGTAGACTGCTTCCGCGATTGCGAGAGGACGCCGACCTTGTGGTCCGTACATATGTTCAACGCAATGGCACCTATCGCGCCACGCCCATCCTCCAGGGTGCGCTGGCCGCGGCGGGAGATCCCGTCCAAGGAGCAGATTGGCTCGCGGACCTATCGCGCGCCGCCCAATCCCCTGACGAATTCCTCTGGAATCTCTTCACCGCACGTTGGTTTCCGGAAGGCCAGAAGGAGCCTGTCTATCAGAGAATCCTGGCGCTCGCGCAAGAGCGGGCGAACAAGACTTTTGGCGCGGAGCACTCCACCGCGCTCGACAGTTTAAGCGATTGGCAACGTCGTTGGGTCGATTTCTTGCTGGATAAGCACCCGACTGCGGACGCACAGGCCGCTCTCAACAAACTTCCAGACAAATTCCGCGACCCGCACCAGCCTGACGGCGCCGCCTTCATGATTCGCCTCGCGGCCCAATGGAATACGCTCGATGAGCTTCTCCAGCGGTTTCAGCAAGACCCCGAGAATGCGCCCCCCCTCGATGACCTGCGTAATCAGGCCCTCTATTTGCAGGAAAAGGACCCGGCCAATTCCCGACGTTTGCTCGAATATGTTTACACGCGCCAAATCGATGAACACAATTTTGCCCCCGCAGATTTCCTGGGACTCGCGGAAATTCGACTGCAACAGGGGAATGTCCCGCAGGCAGTTTCGGTCTTGCGCCGCATGAATCGCGTGGCAGGCGAGCCATTTGAGAATCTCGGTGCCGCCGGTGACCTGCTCGTGAAGATGGGGCATCCGGCTGAAGCTACGGAGTTTTACGCCCTGCGAGTTAAGGCTGTGCCCTGGGATGCCGGCGCGCGGCTGAAACTCGCCAAGGCGGAGGTGGCGGCGAATTCGGGGAAAAGCGAAGCTATCCCATTGCTCACTGCCGTAGCGTCCTCGCCGAGCGCCGATTATTCAACGCGGGTAGCGGCTGCCACGTCCCTCGCCCCGGCTAAGGCCCCGGCAGCAGGCTTGGGCAGCGCCGAGCTCGACTGGTTGGTGAAGGGTGGTCCAATGGCTGCTGCCGAGTCGCCGGGCCTCTTCTATGCCAGCTTACGAGCAGCCAGGGAAACCACGGATTCAGCAGCTAAGATCCGCTTGCTTCTCGGTGCAATTGCCATTCATCCTGACGATCTTGCGCAAAGTGGCGGAGCGCCTCCGCCCACTGCTGTAAGACATGATGCAGTATCGCCGCGCATCCTGCTTTTTCAGGCAGCGGCTGCGGCTAACCAGAATGAACTCGCACTGTCAGCCCTGACACCCCTCGTGGATCAGAGTATTTTGACAAGTCCTCGGCCCTTTTTGCCTGAGAACGAAGCCGCTTTGGAGGAACCCGAGCAGCCGGATCGTTCGTATGTGGAGACCGCATTTCTAGCCGGTCAGCAGATGGACAAAAGCCTGGAGTCTTTGATCGCTGCGCAAATGGCGGGTGCCTTCCAAAAGCTCGATCGGCTTGAGGAAGCAGGGCGGCTCTGGAAAGTGGCATCGATGCTTGCCACGGACGATTCCCTTCGAACTCAGGCAAACCTTGAACTGAAACATCTGGAGGCGCAAGTGAAGATCGAGAAGGCTGACCAGGAACGGAGGCCAGTGATCACGGAACATCTCGAGCAGCAGGGATTGGTCAAGCCGCGCCTGCTCGGCCACAACGAACCAGCGGCCAGCGCAGGCATAGCAGAAGGTGGCGGGCAATGAGAAAACTCCCCCTTTCAATTCTCTGCGTCCTAAGTATCACCCTCGCTATGACGCCGGCGGGCCAGGGACCCAAGCCATTGTCCTCTAACCTCGCCGCCTTCATGCCTACCGGTTCGCTGCTCTACATGGAGTCGCCGGACTTTGCCGCGCTCGTCCACGACTGGGAAAACTCGCGCGAAAAGCAGCAATGGCTGGGGAGCGATAATTACCTTGTCTTCGAGCGTTCACATCTCTTCCTGCGCCTCCAGGAAGCGCAAGCGCAATTCGCCACAGCCGCCGGCGCCCCGCCCGACATGGCTCTGGTCGATTCGCTGGCGGGCGAAGAATCTGCTTTGGCACTCTATGATGTCGGTAATCTGGAATTTCTCTACATCACCAGGATGCCGTCGGCGCGCGCCATGCAGAATATCCTTTGGACAAACCGGGCCAAATTCGAGCCCCGCAAAGCGGCAGACATCACCTATTATGTGCGTACCGAACCGGTTCAGAACCGCGTGGTGGCTTTTGCCATCTCGGGCGATTACCTGTTGCTCGCCACGCGCGAGAACCTCATGGCCGGCGGGCTGGCGCTGCTTTCTGGAAAATCACAACCAAAGCTTCAGGATGAGAATTGGTACAAGAGCGCCGTTTTTGTTGCCGGGGCGACCGGCGATTTGCGCATGGTCCTGAACATGCCGCTGCTCGTGAAGTCACCTCACTTCCACTCCTATTGGACCGAGCGCAACATCACGGCACTGAAATCGTACTCGGCTGAAGTAGCGGACATCCGCCGATCTCCGACAGAAATTCGGGAAGATCGCATTTTGCTCAAAGTGGACTCATCCGGAAATACCGAGCCCCCCGCCACCGCAAACGGCGCTCTGGCCGAACTACTCGGCATGGTCCCTGACCAGGGGGGAATTTACCGCGCCTGGAGTGCGCCCTCAGCCGATTCAGTGCTTGAGCTTCTCACGCAAAAGATTTTGGCGCCTCATTCCGGACCTGGCACACCGGCACAAAACGCACCGGCCGTCACTTTGACGAAAGGTGAAACCGGCAGTGAAAGTGACCTCGAGACGCGCATTGACGTTCCTCCGCTCCAGGGAACAGCGGGTGCCCCTCGAGCCGAGGCGTTAAAGAAACTCCTGAATGCGGGTCCGCTGCAAGCCGCGCTGGAATTCCAAAGGCTTCAGAGAATCGGCCAGTCGCCCTTTATTGAACCGCACTCCGCTGTCCTCATCCGTGGCTCAGCCAATTGGGATTCGGAGGCCGCACGCACCGCACTTCGCGCGGCGATCGAAAGCCTTTACACAACTTCACAAATAGGCGTGAAGTGGGTGGAGAATCGCGAGAATAATGCAGATCACTTTCAACTCGATGGGTTGGTTCATTTCGCCGTCGCCACCAGGGGACCGATTCTCATTGTGGCCGACTCTGCCGAAATACTGAAGCCAATGCTGGCGAATTCCCGCGTTACCGAGACGGGACAAAACGTGATTTATGCCGCGGGCTTTCGCCACACCGCCGAACGCCAAAACATCGTAAAGATGATGCAACTGATCGAAACGCCGCTGGCGCCACAAGACGCAGGCGCGCAGGGCCAGTCGGGGCGCGAGCCGCTATTCGTTTCAGAGAATCTTGCGAGCCTCAGTCAGTCTCTGGCGAGAATCGAGTCAGAATCGCTCGTCGTTGAGGACCGTGGCTCCCATTTGCGGCAGACACTTACTTACCGGTTGAAGAAATGAGCCTTTGCATGAACCATGTTAGCGGCCGGTAATCGTGACATAGCGAAGCTGCTGCTTCACCATGTCGCGCGGGTAGGCGATTTTGATGTCGGTGGGACTGCCGCTATCGCCCGGCACGAGATCAGGATTGATGCCGCACCAGAACGTGGGCAGGTCCAAACCGTTGTAGCGCTGCACCACCTGGTCGCGCCAGGCAAGGTTAAAGTGGATGCCGTATTTGGAAATGAGCGCCTTGGCTGCGCCGTAATCACCTTCCGCCTTGATGCGCATTAACTCCGCCAGCAGCATACCCACGCCCTTGTGCATCTCGTCGTAGTCCTTCACCACCAGATAAACCTTGCCGTCGCGCTCCATGGGCTGAATGGCGCCGGTCTCATCACGAATGAAGTTCACAATCAGTTGGGTGCCGCGCCGGTGGTCTTCCTCAATGGTGTCACCGGTGGGAAACTCGTGGAGTTGCACCAATGCGGCGCGCGCCTCGGTATCGTAAGCGGCCTTGGCAACCTCAATATTGGGAATCGCGCCCATCTCCATCAACTTGGGGTCAAAGAAGTTCCACAAAGCCACCAGGTCAGCGCGCGCTTCCTCCAGTGTGGAAAAGTACTCCTTCAAATAAACGGCCGGCTCCTGCGTAAGCTTGGGGTTCATCTTCCCGGACCCGTGTCCCAGCACCTCGTGCATGGCCACCAGAAGGTCGTTGGCCAGGACGTGGTACTTTTCCGCGCGAGCGCGTTCCTCGTCCGTATAAGCAAACTCGTTGCTCACTTTTGAGCCGCGAGCGGCTGCGAACGCGCGCGTAGAACCTGTAAAGACAAAACTCTTGCTGCCGTATTTGTCGTGGATTTCCGCTTCATTCGGCAGGTTCTCCCCGACGGTCGTGACATTGTAGCCACCGGTCATAATCAGGGCCTCGACGGTATTCACGATGGGCGGATGAGGCGCATCGAGCTTATACTTGTCCTCCCACGGCGCTCGCTGCTCAAAATACTTGGCGTTCGATGCAAACTCCTTCATCAGCTTGTTCATGTTTTCGTCCACGACGGTTACGTAAGCCTGCATGGAGCCTTTCAGCCCGCGCGGATCCTTGTAAACCTCAATGAACCCGTTGGTGAAATCCACCGGACTATCGTCATGGACCCAATCGATGTTGAACTGCCGCCAGTCCGCCGGGTCACCAGTGTGATAATAGCGAATCAAATCCAGTAGGACCTTTTTCGTGGGCACATCGGCGTAGGGCAGCGCCATGGTCAGATAACGAATCGCGCGGCCCAGATTCTCCGCATACAGACCAGCAGGAGCTTTGCCCGCCCCGCCCGCCCGATGGACCTGCTCTACCAGCTTGTCGTTTCGTTTCACCAGGCGTGAATTGAGGGGGTACTTGTCGTGAAAATCCTTCAGGTCAGCCATCGTCACGCCATCGTAAAGGTTGTTGCCACTGGCGGTGAGCGGGTCTTCACCGTTCCTGGGGTTCTTCACCGTGAGGGACGGCTGATAATCCGCGTCGAAAATCGGTCGGCGCAGGTCTTCCAGATCCTTCAGGAGCTTCACTTGTGGCCCCAGAGCGGCGCGATTCTTCAGTGCCTGGAGGGCCGCCGCCTGCAATTCTTCCGGTGTGAAATCGGGTAGGAACTTTTGCGACGTGAATGAATTGTGATTTCCGTGGTTAGCCCAAAAGAGTTTGGTGTAGTCGGTGGTCTTCTTGAGAACGGCGGGATCAACGCCGCGCGAATGCGTCAGGATTTGCTCAAGCAAGTGCTTGAGTTCGAGTCCGTAGGCGGAATTCTGGTCGTAGGCGATGGGATTCACGGCAATCGCCGCCATGGAAAGCCAGAAAGCAAGCGCCTTCTGCCGCGGGGTGAGATCTTTAAAACTTTCCGCTTCCAATTGCAAAAACCCCGTCTGCCCAACCCGGTCCACGAGTGGTGAAGGTGCGGTACTGTCCTGCGCCATCAGTGTGCCTCCTGTCAGGAGGATGAAGATGACAAGAACCATTCGCTTTAACAAAGTGAAACTCCCCGTGTTCAGATTATGCCAAAGAGCGCTTTATACCAGATTTTGCCAACTCAGTATTTTCCGAGCCTCCGGCAACTTGCTCGTTCGTCCCCCGGCTCGACCAAAGGAAAGCAATCCAGGCAACGGCATAGCACACCACGCCCGTCCAGAACGCCGCGGAGATTCCCGCATACAACGATATAACCACGGCGAGCACCGAGGCGCAAACGGAAGTGGCGCCATTTATCCCCCAGAGCCAAGGCGTCAATTTGCGCTCATTCCCGGAGGCCGCCTTCATCCCCAAGGGAAAAGCCATGCCCATCAGAAACCCAAGAGGGAACAAAATTCCGACTCCCACCGAGATTCGTGTCGGGGTAACAGCAGCATGGAAAGCCACCAGCGTGCGTTGCGTAAAGATTCCAAAAGCGCACAACACCCCCACCAGTACTCCGATTCGCACCGCTCCCACCCGCCGCAAGCGGGGCTCCCCCGTTCCATGCGTCGTATAGCTTCCCAGTCCGCTCGAAAGGAGCAGGGTGAAGAGCACCACCGAGAGTGCGTAGGTAGGGTGCCCCAGAAAGATTATCAGGCGCTGCATCTGCGACACTTCGATCAGCATGAAGCCCATTCCGATGGCGGCAAAGTAAAGCATGTGCGGCCATGCGGTCTGAAGCACTAACTGCTTGTCAGCCACCCACAAGGGCAACACGATGCAGAGGACGGTAAGGCTGGTAATAACCACGAGGATCGTTCCCAACAGGTGCACCGAATCGGTGATCTCGTTTTGGGCCAGCGTGGTGCGGGCGGGCCGAAACATGTCCCCGAATCTCCGCATTTGGAAGAAGAACGGCCGATTGTCGGTTGGCGGACTGATGTCCGCACGGCCCCCGGCAATGGCTCTTGCCAAATTATTTCCGGAGGCGAGGTCGGCAAACGTAGGGTCCGCGGCAACGCGCGGGCTGAGCACGATGGTAAATTGCATCTGGTTGGCAACCGTTTCAATCTTGTCGATATCGGTGTCAGAGAAGGGCGCCACGCTGATCAGCATCGTCGCGGCGCCGCCGGTGAACCCCCAGGCAACCTGCCGCCAGGGATTTCGCACCAGGATAATATGCCGGCGCGGATTCGAAATGCCCATCCGCTCCAGAGTGGCGGCGGCCAGAGAAGTCAGCCGGTAGGCTTCTTCCGGCCGGCCCGGAGCGAACCATCGAGAGACGGAAACCACCCCGCCGGGCGTGAGTCGTGACAGGAATAACTGCCACGCCTCGACGGTGTACAGCCCATTTTCAGTGAGAGAAAATGCGCCCGCGGCGGTCGCCGCCCACGTGTCAATGAAAGAGGCCTGAATGACGTCGAATTTCTCATTCGATCGCGCCAGATAACTCCTGGCCTCATCATTAACAAAAGTGACCCTGGGGTTCCTATCCAGGTGTCCGGTGAAATCACCGAACCTTCCATTCACCGTTGCCAGGACTTCCTGATTCATTTCCACTGCGCGAATGGATTTTTGACCCATGGCCAGCGCCGCCAGCACATCCCTGCCGCCGCCGGCTCCGATGATGAAAACCTTCGAATTTTGCCGAAGGTAATGGACGATCTCTTTCACATCGTATTTCAAGTAGTCCACGGTCGAGAAATCACCGGCAAACGAGGTTAAGGTGGTTTCCGCGGCGGCATCGATCATCAAAGGGAGTGCGTGGACAGCGGCATTGGTGGGATAAGTGGGGCTGGTGCCCTCGCTGATAGGACTCACGGGTATGTCGGGATCGCCAAGAACCGTAATGCGTGAGAATGAATTCCACTTCTCATAAAGAGGCGCCGCCTCAGGTCTGCCTTTCACCCAGATCAGGTCCAGAAAGGGGCTGCCCCTCCTTGCCGCAAAGGTGTTTGCAATCACCAACGCCGCCAATACTGTGCTGAATAGGAGCGCTGGGCGGTAAGACCTTTCATGCCGGCCCTGGGATGAAAATGCCATGGATGCAAGCGCGGCAAGAAGAGCGGCAACAAATACGGCACTCAGGCCGTCAGTAACCTTGAAAACGCAAAGGAGAAACACACACCCGCTTGCCGCCCCGGCAAGATCGACCGCATAAATCCGGCTCACTTGGCGCGGGAACCTGGTGAGGGCCAGGCAAATGCAGATTCCGCTGTACACGAATGGTACGGATAGCGACACAAAGGTCACCAGCATCAACGCCAAACTCTTGAGTGAGACCCCGGTGTAAAAGGGAACAAAGAGGTGGGTGAGGATTCCGATTACAATCCAGACGGCGAACAGAAGAGTACTGCGCCCCATTTGATGGACTGCTTGATCCTGGCGGGAGTATGCGGGGTGCAAATAAACCACGATTCCGCCCACCGTCATTCCGAACATGGCGATGGAAATCGCCATGAAAGCAAAGTGGTAATACGTCGTCACACTAAAGATTCGCGTCAAGAGGATTTCGTACATCAGAGTGACGAGCGTGACCACGAACACGCCCACATAAGTCCAGGTGCCGGCGCGTGTCTCGGCAGAGTTCATTGAAGGCGTGCCGTTACCAACCAGTTTTTCCATTCTCGCTCCCAATCGGTAATCAGCATACAACCTTCGCGGGATTCCAGCGTCCTCTTTGTTCGATATCTGGATCAGAATGAGAGCGAAGGGTGAGAATGACAATACCGGGGAGTTGTCCGCAGCCTGCGAACCCGGCAGGGCGATTGCATTCTGAGCCGCTCGGCGGTATGTTAGCGATTGGGCAAAAATTACAGGGGAAACTCCAGGATGGGTATATGCCTTCAGCTTCGTTGAACGCGTTGGATGAACTGTTAGTCTCCAGAGAATTCATGGAGGACCCGTACCCGATCCTGCGCCGGTTGCGCGAGGAGGATCCTGTCCATTGGAGTGATTCCATCGGCGGATGGGTCCTGACTCGATACGACGACATGGTGACCACGTTCAAGGACACCAGCCACTACTCAAACGAAGGACGCCTTGCCAAGGCTGTGGCGTACCTGCCCGATGAAACGCGGGCCAAATTCAAGACCTTTGAAGACCACTACCACCAAAAGAGTCTGATTCATTCCGATCCCCCCGATCACACACGGTTCCGAGGATTGGTCAACAAGGCATTCACTCCCCGGGTAGTGGATGCCATGCGGCCACGCATGCAGGAAATTGTGAATGAACTACTGGATGCCGTACAGCAGGCGGGAAAGATGGACGCGATCAGGGACCTAGCCATTCCGCTGCCGGTCACGGTGCTGGCGGAAATTCTGGGCGTTCCGAAGTCGGACATCCCCCTGTTCAAACGCTGGGCTGACCATATCATCGCATTCCAGGGAGTCAATAAGCCTGCGGTCGAAACGCTGCAATGCGCGCAGCAAGCGATATTGGAAATCCGCGCCTATTTGGGCGAGCTTCTCAGGAAGAAGCGGCGCAACCCCACTGGAGGCCTGCTCACCGAGCTGGCGGCGGCCGAGTCTGAGGGCGACAAGCTTTCGGAAACAGAATTGATCAATACCTGCATCACCCTGCTGGTGGCCGGCCATGAAACCACCACTTCCCTGATCGGCAACGGGATTTATGTTCTCCTGAAACACCCCGACCAATGGCAGCTCCTGAAAGACGACCCGGCGCTGCTCACATCCGCCATCGAGGAAATCCTGCGCTACGAAAGCCCCGTCGCCCGCCAACCGCGATTGATGAAGCAAGATGCGGAAATGGGCGGGAAAAAACTGCGCCAGGGAGAACTGGCTTTTCAAATGCTCAACGCGGCCAATCGCGACCCCGCCTACTTCGACGACCCGGACCGGTTTGACATTCGGCGGCAGAAGAACCGTCACATTGCCTTTGGATTGGGAATTCACGTGTGCGTGGGCGCACCGCTGGCCCGCGCGGAAGGCCAAATCGTTTTCACCGCGCTGATGGCCCGCACGCCCAGGGTCCACCTGGTCGATGAAAAGCCGGATTGGGACATGCACAAGCCCAATTCCCGCATGCTGAAGACCCTGCCCGTGGAGTTTTGACACGGGCGAGCCTATCCTGACCAATTAGCTCTGAAATCGCTTGCGCCGTGCCACGCCCAGCAAGCTGATCAGGCCCGCAGGCCAGGAGTCCCGCCGTCGCCAGCACGGGGCCACCAGCACTCGCACCGCCACCCTGAACGACTCAATACTCAATGACGAAAGCTCGCGGAGTAATTCAGCAGGGAGCCGAATAACTCTGCTCCCAACTCGACCTGTTCATTGCCGCGCAAAGAGCAAGGGCCGCCAAGGAACCCGCCGGCTGACGGACACCTCGGCGCTCTGCGGGTTGAAGATTTCCGCCGTGGGCCAATTTGTCTATTGACAGAATGAGCCAATGGGTATAGGCTAGAAGTGCGATGAAGGCCAGACGCCATGCGGCCGCCCCCACGAAAGCCTCCCCAACTCACCCGTGTGGTCGTAAAATCAGCCAACACAAAAAGATTTTAAAAATGAAGGTTGCTCCCAAGGAGTTATTGAAAACAAAGGGGCAAAAAAATGCTCCCAATGAGTTTATGAAAATAAAGGAGTTAGCGATTTTTGGTATTACTCTATGATACGCAAGGAGTTAGCGGCGATTTTCACCCTCATTTCCCTTACCGTTGTGTACATCGGGGGAATAGCGGTTCATTTCTTGAAACCTCCGGGTAATTGGAATTACAATGCTCAATCAACTTGGTAATTGTCATTCCACAGGTAGTCATACAACGGAGATTATTTATGGCCTTGATTCAATTCACCAAGAACCATTCTGACCATTCGACGGACAAGGGATATCAATTCGAATTCTTTTGCGATCGCTGTGGGAACGGGTTCATGACTGCCTTCAAACCCTCGATGACGGGCTATGCGGGCAGTGCGCTGCGAGCCGCCGGCGACTTGTTCGGCGGCGTTTTTGGCCGCGCCAGCTCCAGCGCTTATGAAATTGAGCGCGCCGTCCAGGGAACCGCTCACGACAAGGCATTTCAAGAAGCCGTGGAAGAGGTGAAGCCCAACTTCCGCCAATGTCCCAAATGCGCCAAGTGGGCCTGCCTCAATATGTGCTGGAATGAGAAGCGCGGCCTTTGCTACGACTGCGCGCCCAACATTGAAACGGAAATTGCCGCCGCCCAGGCGCAAGCCACAGTACAACAGGTGCAGGAGAAGGTACGCCAGCAGGATTTGACCAAGGACCTCGATCTGACTTCGGAAGCGGCGGCGCTCTGCCCCAGTTGCGGGGCCCGCACCCAGGGCGCCAAGTTTTGCCCCGAGTGCGGCAAGCCCCTTCATCCCAAGAATGAGTGCTCGCGCTGCGGAGCGAAGTTTGAAGCGGGAACCAAATTCTGTCCGGAGTGCGGCCAGAAAGCTTCCTGAAAACTACCATGCCGACCTTCTCGGGGAAGTTCCAATATCTCAATGCCGACGGCTCTGCCTTGCAGGCGGGCCCGTGCCGGTTGTCGTTTGAGGCGGAGACCCTCACGCTCACGCCAAGCTCGGGTGCCCCACTGGCTCTCGACTTCGGCGACATTGACGTATTCTTTCCCGGAGAGTACGAACTGACCCTGACCCTTTACACCGGCAAGAAACTCCTGCTGAACCAATTTGGCAAGACGTTCCAGAACCTCTGCCATGATCTGCTGGAAGCGTATCGAAAACGCCTGCTGCAATGCCTGCTACTGGAGGACCTGGAAGAGATCACGCGATTCGAGGGCGCGGTGCGCCTGGAATCGCCGGCGCGGACGTTTTCCAGCCCTGCGGAGCTGCGGCTTTACAAAAGCAACCTCGCCGTGCTGCCTACGCAGGCCACGGGCCTGCAATGGCGCTATGCGGATATCGACGCGGTGAGCTTTGACGAATCCTCCTGGACGGTGACGGCAGAATCGGGGGATCAGCGACTGGCATTCACCAAGCTCGCCAAACGCACGGAGGAATTCCGCGAGCGCCTGACCACCGCCACGGAAGAACTGACACACCGAGGCGCGGAGACCGTCCACGGCATGTTCCCTTTCCTCAGCCCCGACCAGTTTCAGCAAGCCGCGGTCTTGCTGAGAGAGGGCCGCGCCGCATCGCTTGCCAAGCTGCAGGCCATCCATCCCAAGACTGAACAGGCGCTCACCACCAATGTGGTCGATGCCAAGCTCAAGCCTTACTTTGAAGCCCTACTGGCGCACGTCCCGGCGGGGAACTACTACGCGGGTTTCAAGCTGTTGCGCAAAGACGAGGAACAAACGGAACCAGAGGAGCAGCATCCCAAGGCAGGGGAAGGCGTCACAGAAGCCGCTGAGACCGGGGCAGAAGTAGCTGCGGAGTCTGCTGCTGAACCCGAAGAGGAAGCCGGCGCCAAGGAAGAAGCCCAACCGATCCTGCATTGGTTCTTCCTGCCGCTAGCGGCGAAACCTGGAGCGGAAATTCCGGGCAACCTCGTGGCCTGGGAAGCCACCTCGCGCTCCGGGCGCGCTACGTATTTCTTCCGGCTCGTACCGCCGGAGCAAGCGGGGCAATTGCACGATGCGTCGAAGAGCGCGGCGCTGATCGAAAACGCCATTCGGCAATTGAACCGCGCCATCGTCCTGCTCAACTTCCGGCGCGAACCCATCTACCTGCCGGATGATTCCCTGCTGCTCCATCCACGCTTCCGCCGCTACGCCATCGCCTGCCGCAAACTTCCCGAACTGGTGCGCCTGCGCTCGTCATTCCTGGGCCGCGCCATCCACACCACCCCCGCCGCCTGGCAACAGCAATTCGAGTCTTATTTGGCGAAGGCGTGAATCCGCCTCGTTACCAATTTTGGCAACGCAGGAGCTCTCCGTTATAAGTCATTTTCGCCCGATCGTGCGAGCCGGCACGATATTGCCGTCATTCCCTCATGGAGCAAATCGAAAAACTCATTGGTGCTCGATCGCAAGAACATCATGGTACTCGTCGATCGAGATGCGGTCAGGGCGGCTGGAAAGGGGAATCTGGAGCGGAACGGTAGTCGACCCCTTGATGGTAATAAGGCCCAATCGCATGGTGCGCTTGCCAACAGTCGCATATAGCGGCATGCGCATTTCAAACTGGTCCGAGACTGCCGATTGCGTCAAGGAACATTGCAGGACGGTTTTCCCGTCGGCGGCGGGCTTGAGGGAGTATTGGAAATCGTACGTGGGGATCTCCGTCCCATAAACGTACTCGTTGAAGAACCAGTCCATGGGCTTGCCCATATGTTTCTCCACCATGCGTTGGAAGTCGGCGGTGGAGGCATTGCGATTGGCATAAGTCGTGACAAAGTCGTGCATCATGTCGATGAAGTGCTGATCGGGTTCGGGTAGCGTTCGGTCTTCCATAAACAGACGGATCATTTCCAAAACGTAAGCTCCCTTATAGTAAATATTGTAGAAGGAGTTTCCAGGTTCCAGGTGGGCGTTCAACTGCTCATTGAGATAGAGTGGCCCCACGTCTACGGGCCGGTGACTGCCCGCACCCTTGGAGAGTAGCCATTTGCGTTTCAGGTCCCAGAAGGTGCGAATCTTCTCGGTTTGGGCCCTTCGCACATAAAGGCTCGCGGAAAACTCGGCAAACCCTTCTGACATCCATTGGTCGCGATAGGTTTTCCACCCCACCAAGTGCCCCCACCACTGATGGGCCATTTCATGGATTGCGACGACATTGTAGAACTCTGCTTCCTCCGCGGACACCTGAAATCCAAAGAAATGGCGGGTCGTACTGTCCAAAAGAGAATCGTAGGGTAGAAAAATGAGGGTCGGCCAGCTCTGTCCATACCCCATGACGGGCTGCTCGGTAACGGAAATTGTCTTGAAGGGAAGCGGCCCAAAGTAGTGCTGGTAAAGCCTGAGCGCTTGGAAGCTAAGTCCGGCGGCATATCCCAACATTGCAGAGGTATTAATTCCACCTCCCAGGGAACTCTCCTTGGCCGGTACCAACTCATCGGGGACTTCGTGCCCACCGTAGGCCGTCACCGTCAAGTTGGCGTCGGACTGGCTCTTCTCGGCGAAATCGCCGTAGTTAAACCCCACGACGCTCAAAGGAACATCCGTATCCCAGTCGGTAATCAGTCCATCCTTATCCTTTCCCGACTTAACCAGGCGGCCCGTCCCCAGCAGCGTGAACTTCTTGGGAGAAAGAAAATGCAGCGTGTACCTGGCCCGGTCGTCGAAGGCGCCGAAGCTCGGGAACCAGCTTTCACGCGCGGTCACATAGAAGAGCCCCGAACCCCTTGGGTGCACAATCCTGCTGTCCCGGGTTGAGTCTTCTTCGTAAGCGATCTTCAGGTTGTAGACCTTTCCCGGCGCCGCCGGCTCAGGGAGAATGATCCAAGTGTCGCTATCAAGTTCGCGGGCCTCCTGGATGAAAGCCAGCTTTTTCCCCTGCGCATCCTGGATGGAGGAAATTCTGAGCACGCCTTCCAGGCTGAGCGGCAGGACGCGCGCCGTGCCTCCGGGCACTTCGTACTCCATGGAAGCCGTCGCGGAAAGGCGATTGTCATTGGCAATATGAGCGTCGATATTCTCCTGGCGGCAATGCGCGAGCAAGGTCCGGTGCTCCGGCCAGGCCGTGTGCGCGTACTCCTCCGAACGGTGGAAGCCTCCCCACCACTCGAAGTACTCGTCACGGTTGTAGTGGATCAGCATGACCTCTTCATCATTCGCGAGGTACGGGAAAAACAAGGAATCGCGATTCCAACTGATCTGGTAAATCAGGTCACCGTGATGATGAGTCTTGAAATCCGCCAGGAAAAAGCCTTGGCTGGAGGGATCGGTCAGGTCGGCCAGCATGCGCGCCGCCATATTGCGCATAATAGGATTGCCCTGCCGCTCGTTGTTCCACCAGCCGTTAAAGCTCCCCGCGTATTTCTTCTGGGCTGCCCCCAAAGCTCGAGTCGCCACGTCCGCATCGGCGCCCGCGAGTATTCGCATCTGATTCTGCAACTGACGGGCGGAATCGTCCGTGAAGAAGAAAACGGCTTTTTCGAAATCATCCTTGAGCACCGGTCCGCCAGCGAAGCGGGCGAGCTGGTGTTGCAAGGCGGGAGTGGGCGCTTGAATCTGAACCGATGCATTCCCTTCAAAATAGGCGGCCAAAACGCGCCCCCCCACCGGCTCGGCAAAGGTCAGATGGCCGCCCTCAAACGTAAACTTGGCAGCGTCGCGGCGCCACTCCACATTCTCCGTAACCGCCCACTGCGTGCTCCCGCGCAGGGAGCAAAGCTGCGCATAAACTCTGAGCAGATCCTCAGAAGGCGCGGTGGGCAAATCCGCCGCACACGCCCCTAACGACAAGCCGAGACACAAGGCCAACATGCAGGTTCGGGTATACATGGAGACAACCTCGGACGACAGGATGGAAAGCGTTTCGGGATGGGGACAAAATATTACCTTTCATCTATTGCCACAAATCCTATCCCCGACCCTAAGGCGAGTCAACATGCGCTTTCTTTAGCATCGCCAATTGCTCTTTCCGAATTCGCGCTCTTGACATAAAATCAAGCTCGGGAATCCAGCAAGCACAGATGGCCCGTATTCGCACCAGGCGCCCGGTGCAATCGCACGAATACCTCATCACGCGCTTGCCACAGGAAGGCAGAGTGCCCTATGCCGACGAAGGAACTCCTCATTATTGGCGCCGGACCTTATGGTCTGGCCGCGGCGGCCTATGCCAAACATCTCGGAATCGATTACGCCATGTCAGGCAAGCCCATGGAGTTCTGGCGGAATCAAATGCCCAAAGGCATGCTGCTGCTCTCGGGTGGCAAGTGGCATCTTGATCCACTTGAAATCCATACCCTGCGACGATTCCTCGAGTCGAAAGGCATCGCGCCGGAGCGAGTCTCTCCCCTTCCTCTCAATCTGTATGTCGATTATGCGGACTGGTTTAGTGAACAGGTAGGGATTAAGGCTATCAACACTTATGTTCGCCATCTGGAGTATCGCGATGGCCGGTTCGAAGCCTTTATTGAAAACGGTGAAAGCTTAAGTGTCGAGAATGTGATAACGGCGCCCGGCCTCGGCTTGTTTCACCACCTTCCGGCTGACCTCGCCAGCAAACTCCCCAAGGGCCGTTACACGCACACCAGCGCGATGGTGAATTTCGAACCGCTGGCAGGTCGGCGGTGCCTCGTCATCGGAGGACGCCAAAGCGCCTTCGAATGGACCGCACTCATGCTGGAGGCCGGCGTGGCGCAGGTGCATGTGGCTTTTCGTCACGAAGCGCCGCAGTTTGCGCCCGCAGATTGGGACTGGCTCGACCCCCTCGACAGGCAGACCCTGGAGGACCACGGCTGGTTTCGGAATTTGCCGAAGGCGGAAAGAGAAGCCATCGAAGCACACTTCCGCGAAGAAGGCCGCCTGAAATTGGAGCCTTGGCTGGCGCCTCGCATCAGCAAAGAGAACGTCAAGCTCTGGCCTCACTCAAATGTTGAATCTTGCAAGGTCCTTGCCAATGGCACCCTGCGCGTACGTCTTTCCGGAGGGGTTCACGTCGACGTGGACCACGTTATCCTCGCCACCGGTTATCGAGTGGATATCCAACTGGTGCCGTATTTTTCCAAAACCACAATCCTGCCGCGACTTAAAACCTCAAACGGCTTCCCCGTTCTCGATGAGAATTTCCAAACCAGCGTGCCCAGCCTATACATAACCGGGGTTGCGGCCACTCGGGATTTTGGACCCTTCTACGCATTCGTCAGCGGATGCACTTCCTCGGCCAGGATCATGGGAGACCACATCCAATCGCGCTTGTCGCGAGGGTTGACAAGGCGGATCAACGAGATAGAGATTTCGCCGGGGTAGGGGAGTTGGCCTCCCATTCCAATCGATTCCCCAGTGTATTACGCACCGGAGGAGATACTTTGTTTAAAAGTTGCCCTGAGGGTGGGCACTGATTTATGGCCGCGCTCTGAAATTGATTGCCTGAGGACCTGGCAGAGAGGTTCTTGAAGTGCAAAGCGTTTGGGTGCTGCAACACACTCCCAGTGAAACTCTGGGAACCATCGAAGACGTGCTGCGGGGCCAC
>PLWR01000215.1 GCA_003165615.1 Acidobacteriota bacterium
CCGATTGGAGCCGCACCCAGGCCTACGCGGTTGGATTGGGCCAGATTTATCTAAATCTGAGTGGGCGTGAGAAATATGGGATTGTCGACCCCGGAGCCGAAGCGCAGCGGATTCTGGAGGACCTGCGCAAGAAGCTGCTGGCCCTCGAAGACCCCGACACCCACGAAAAGGTGATTGAAAACGTCTATCTTGGCATCGAGATTTTCCACGGGGCGCGCCTTAGCGAGGCGCCCGATTTACAAATGAGCTTTCGCGATGGCTATCGCACCTCGTGGCAGACCTCGCTGGGAGCGGTCCCGGCGGGCATTATCGTGGCCAACATGAAAAAGTGGAGTGGGGACCATTGCGCGTCCGACCCCAGCGACACGCAGGGAATCTTCTTTTCCAACCGGCAATTCCCCGCGGCGCCGTCGATTTTGGATATCTCCCCAACTGTGTTGAATCTGCTGGACGTGGCGCCGCCCGCACGGCCGGATGGACACGCGTTAAGCTCCCAATAAGGAGGGGCTGCCACGGCGGGCGGCGGAAAGATCAGACCCGCGAAAAGGGTCGAAGGGCATGAGTGCCCTCGGGATGCACGGAAGGTTTAGTTCTCCACCCAAGCCACACAACCACGGCGATCATTCCCAGCCAGCCGATGGCGCGGACCACGGCGGCGATTTTGGTGTCGTATTCCAGCACGCCCATTTGGCCGAACATAACGAACCAGTCGTGCTCGACAAAATCCGGGTCGCCCACCGTAACCAACTGGAGCACCTGGGCGCGTGCGTCCGCCATGTAGGTGGCGACGTTCAGGAAGTTTTCAAAGAAGAAGAAAGAACTGAACGCCACGCCGGTGGCCTGGCGCTGAAAGGCAAAATAAACGGCCAGCATCAGGGGAACCCCGAGTTGCAGAAGGGTTCCGCCCGCCACCATCAAGGTGTGGCCAAAGTAGCTGAAGAGCAAATGCCCGCCTTCATGTATGGGCACGAATACATAGTCGATCAGCAGGTACCCGGACTTGTCGGTCAGCGCGTAGAACAGGAAGATTACGTAGAAAGCCAGCCAACCGATGCGCGTGGGCTTGGACACGGGCTCCCAGTTTTCGCGAAGGGGGGCAAGAAATTCCCAATCCATCAGCATCCTCACTCGTGGAATCAAAGCTGCACAATCGCAGCGTTTCACCGGGGGGTGCCCGGCCGACTTTCCACCCGGCCGACGCAAGTCTTAATGAAGGCCTCAACTTCCGCAAGATTCGAATACGGGACCAAAGTGCAATTCGGGTGGGTATTCCCCGTTATTAGAAGTGATATCTTCTCTTTGGAGCTGAGATTGTAAAATAGTATTACCTTATTTTGGGTTGCCCCGAGCAGGTAACCCGCCTCGAACCCCAGACCGAAGGAGGAGCCGGGAACCTCAGCGGCGAAAAGGTCACACTCACGAAGCCACGCCATATCGCGCTGGTAGACCGCCTGCGGGCCCAGCAAACGGTCCGCGGCGCGGGCGTCGTCACTCACCAGGTGGCGGGTCAGGACCTCATGCCCCAGGTCCTCGAGGCACGCCACCATGCTTCTGGCCGTCTCCACGGTTGAGCGGTCGCCGGCAACGGTGAAGCCAAAATAGACCTTCATGGGAGATTCTCATTCGTATCGCAATCGCTACTGCGGCGGCGAAGGAGGGTGGACTCACGAAGATTCACGTGAATTTTCACGCGGTCATTTTAGCACGAGGTGGCGGTGCGATTTTCACGCACCTTGCCTGCCTTGACGCCCTCTGCCTTTTCTCCTACAGTTATTCCTCTGTAAACGTGTGCCGGCGCCTTAAGACCAGGAAGCCCCGTTACCCGCGCAGGTGATTCTTGTGCCATGCAAACACCGGATCCCCGCCCTTGCCCTTCTCGCTGCGTTGCTGGCGCTGCCCGCATACGCCCTCACCGCGGTGGCCGGGCGTAATGGCATGGTGGCATCGAGCGAGCCCTTGGCCAGCCAGGTGGGCGTGGAAATCCTGCAGGCAGGTGGCAACGCCGTAGATGCCGCGGTGGCGGTGGGGTTCACTCTGGCGGTCACCTTTCCGCAGGCGGGAAACCTCGGCGGGGGCGGCTTCATGCTGATTCGCATGGCGAGCGGCGACTCCATCGTGGTGGATTACCGCGAGCAAGCGCCGGCAGCGGCCACGCGCGTAATGTATCAGGATGCCCAGGGGAATCTGATTCCCGACGCCAGCACCAGGGGGGCGCGCGCGGCGGCGGTTCCCGGCACAGTGATGGGCTTGGCTTTGGCGGAGGAGAAGTACGGCCGTCTGGGCCTCGCGCGTGTTATGGCTCCGGCCATTCGCCTCGCGAAGAATGGTTTTCCCGTCAGCGATTCGTTCGCCCATAACATACGTTCTGAGCGCGCTCTGTTGCAAAGGTTTGACGGCTCGCGCCACCTCTTCCTGCGCAATGGAAATCTTTACGAGCCCGGCGCGGTCTTCCGGCAACCTGACCTGGCCCGAACGCTCGCCGCCATCACCAAGCGTGGTCCACAGGCTTTTTATTCCGGGGCGCCTGCCCGAGCGCTGGTGGCGACCATGCGAAAATACAACGGCCTGATCACGCGTGAGGATTTGGAGCATTACCAGGCCAAGTTGCGCCCGCCGCTGGTGGGCCATTTCCGCGGCTTTGATATTCTGACCACCCCACCGCCCAGCGCCGGCGGCACGATGCTGGTTGAAATGCTGAACGTCCTCGAACCGATTGATTTGGGCACGGCGAACTCCTACTCATCCATTCACCTGATTGCTGAAACCATGCGGCGCGCTTATGCCGACCGTGCTACTTATCTGGGCGACACGGATTTTGCCTCTGTGCCGGTCGCCGGCCTCACCTCACCGCGCTATGCCGCGCAATTGCGCGCGGACATTCTTGGTGCGCACGCGGATGCTCCCATTCGACCCGGTGAGCCCCAGGTTTTTGAATCCGGCGCCACCACGCACTTTTCGGTTGTCGACGCGGAGGGCAATGCGGTGGCGAATACCTATACCTTGAACGGGTGGTTTGGATGCGGCGTGACCGTGGAAGGCGCGGGGTTTCTGCTTAACAATGAAATGGATGACTTCACCACCAAGCCAGGGGCGCCTAATCTCTTCGGGTTGGTGCAGGGCGAGGCCAACGCCATCGCTCCGCACAAGCGCCCCCTTTCCTCCATGACCCCGGCCATGGTCATCGGTGATGGGAAAGTGCGCTTGGTGCTCGGATCGCCCGGCGGCAGCACGATCACCAACACGGTCCTACAGGTCTTGCTGAACGTCCTCGTCTATAAGATGGATGTTCTCCAAGCCGTAACCTCACCACGCTTTCACGATCAGTGGACTCCTGACTTCTTGACCTTTGAGCGAGTGGGATTCTCTTCTGATACTATCGAAAAGCTCCAGCAGGCCGGCTACCCGGTGAGTTTTCGCGATAGTATGGGTGACTGCGAGGCCATCGAGATTGCTCCCCAGTCCGGATGGCGATTTGGCGCTTCCGATCCCCGTGCGGATGGAAAGGCGGTTGGATACTGATGGAATTTGGTCTCTCCACGTACCTTTACGTCAACGAGCGGCTCAGTCCCCACATCCTGGATAAGATCCTGGGGGCGGGAATCCAGAACATTGAACTGTTTGCGGCCCGCCAGCACCTGGACTATACGGACCGCAATCACGTGCGCGACGTGGCCCAGTGGTTCCGCGACCATCAAGTGAACCTGCATTCCGTCCATGCCCCGCTTTACGGCGACGCGGATTGGGGACGGTTGGGCGGCCTGGCCGTTTCCGTCGCTTACCTGGAGCGCCGCCTGCGCATCGAATCCATGGATGAAATCAAACGCGCCCTCGACATCGCGGATCATCTCCCTTTTCGCTACATCATCGTGCACATGGGATTGCCGGACGAGGATTATGACTTGAACAAATTCGACGCGGTGATGACTTCACTCGAGCACCTGAAGGTTTTTGCCAGGGACCGCGGCGTGCAGTTGTTGCTCGAAAATGTTCCCAACGAACTGGGGACACCGGAGCGTTTGGTGGCGTTTCTTCAGTACACCCGTCTGAATGTAAAAATCTGCTTTGATACCGGACACGCCCACATGACCCACGGCCTGCACCCGGCGTTTGAGACCCTGCGCACCTATATCGCTTCCACTCATGTCCATGACAATCGCGGTGAAAAGGATGATCACCTGATGCCTTTCGATGGCGACATTGATTGGGCCGAGGCGGTTCGCGACCTGCGCCGCGGCGAAGGCCAGTTCCCCACGCTTTTTGAAATTCGTGATAATGGGCCGGAGATGACCAGCCTCTCGCGCCTGGCAGAGGTCATGGACCGCATGGAGAACATTCCCGAGGAGGATTAATCCCTTGCCACCTATTGTTGAAATCCGCCAAGTTTCTGAATTCGCCGGCCAGGAAGTAATCCTGCAAGGCTGGCTCTACAACCTGCGAGAAAGTGGCAAGCTGCTGTTTCCACTCTTTCGCGACGGCACGGGAATTATCCAGGGTGTGGTGGTGAAGAGCGCTGTGCCGCCGGAAGTCTTCGATTCGGTTCGCGGCTTGACGCAGGAATCCTCAGTGCGCGTCACCGGCACGGTGCGAGCCGATAAGCGCGCCCCGGGCGGCTTCGAACTGGACGTCGTGAATGTGGAAGTTCTCCAGCGCGTTCCTGAGGAGACGCCTTACCCCATCACTCCCAAGGACCACGGGATTGAATTCCTGATGGACCATCGCCACTTGTGGCTGCGCTCGACGCGGCAGCGCGCCATCCTGGGTGTGCGCCACGAGATCATCAAGGCGGTGCGCGACTTTTTTGACGATCGTGGCTTCACCCTGGTTGACACTCCCATTTTCACGCCTGCCGCATGTGAAGGCACCACCACACTCTTCGAAGTTAACTACTTTGACGACAAGGCTTACCTCACCCAATCCGGCCAGCTTTACAACGAAGCGGCAGCGATGGCGGTGGGCAAGACATACTGCTTCGGCCCTACTTTCCGCGCGGAGAAATCCAAGACGCGCCGCCACTTGACGGAATTCTGGATGGTCGAACCGGAGGTCGCCTTCGCCCACCTGGACGACGCCATGGCGCTGGGCGAACAATTGGTGGCTTTCATCGTGGGGCGCGTGCTGGAGAAACGGCGGCCGGAGCTTCAGACCCTGGAGCGGAAAATCGAGAACCTGGAGAAGATCACACTCCCCTTCCCGCGCATGAGCTATGACGAGGCCGTGAAGATCTTGCAAAGCAAAGGGAGTGAGATTCAGTGGGG
>PLWR01000269.1 GCA_003165615.1 Acidobacteriota bacterium
TCAGGAGGAAGACGTGCGCAGGACCAAATTCGGAGTCATGCTGAAAATTATTCTCGCCGGTCTGATGATCGCAGGGACGGCGGGCGCGGCTGTGCAGACGGTTTACGCTCAAGCCAAGACGGAGGGGACTACGCCGGCGTACCAAAACACCTCGCTGCCCATTGAGCAGCGGGTAAAGGACCTGATATCCCGCATGACGTTGGATGAGAAGGTGCGGCAGATGCANNTACGATTGGTGGAGCGAAGCGCTGCACGGTGTGGGGCGCGCGGGGTACGCCACAGTGTTTCCACAGGCCATTGGCATGGCCGCCACCTGGGATCCCAATCTGGTCCACAGCGAAGGCCGGGTGATCTCGGTTGAAGGCCGGGCCATTTACTATCAGGCGCAGCGTGAGAACAATCACTTCAATTATTTCGGGCTCACGTATTGGTCGCCCAACATCAACATTTTTCGTGATCCCCGCTGGGGGCGCGGTCAGGAGACCTACGGTGAAGATCCCTTCCTGACGGGAAAGATGGGGACGGCTTTCGTCAAGGGAGTGCAGGGTGACGACCCTCATTACTTCGAAGCGATTGCCGCGCCCAAACACTACGCCGTCCACAGTGGGCCGGAGATGGCGAGGCACGGCTTTGACGCCAAGCCTTCGGCGCACGATCTTGAAGACACTTATCTTCCCGCTTTTCGCGAGACCGTCGTGCAGGGGCACGCGGGCTCCATCATGGGCGCCTACAACGCGATTGATGGTGAACCCGCCTCCGCCAACACTTACTTGCTGACCACGACCCTGCGCAAGGACTGGAAATTCCAGGGTTACATCGTCTCCGACTGTGGCGCGGTGGAGGACATTGTCGCCGGGCATAAATTCGCTCCCGACATTGAGCACGCATCGGTGGCGGCCGTTCGGGCCGGAACGGATAACACTTGTGGCCAGGAGTTCGTCACGCTGGTGCAGGCGGTCAAGGATGGCCTGATTAAGGAGAGCGAGATCGACACCTCGCTCCAGCGCCTCTTCACGGCGCGATTCCGCCTGGGCATGTTTGATCCTCCGGGCACCGGTCCTTTCGCCAACATCCCGGCATCTCAAATCGACTCACCGGAGCATCGCAAGCTGGCGATTCAGGCGGCACGGGAGTCCATGGTGCTGCTGAAGAACCAAAACAACATCCTGCCGTTGAGTCCCGCGGTCAAAACCATTGCCGTCATTGGCCCCAACGCGGAATCGCTGGTGTCACTGGAAGGGAATTACAACGGTACGCCGCCCCGTCCGGTATTACCCCTCGACGGCATACGCAAGCAGTTCGCGGGCAAGACGGATGTGCTTTACGCGCAAGGTTCACCCTTTGTATCGGAACTGCCGGTTCCGGTGCCACGCACGGCTTTCCAAACATCAGGCAGTCCAGCGGCTAAAGGTCTCAAGGCGGAGTATTTCGCCAAAGCAGACTTCTCCGGAAAGCCCGCGCTGGTGCGCGTCGATCCGACCATGCAGTTTGACTGGAGCGCCGCCTCGCCCGCGCCGGGAATTCCCAAGCAAGCCTTCGCTGTGCGCTGGAGCGGCGAACTGCTTCCTCCCGGGCCAGGTGATTACAGCTTCTCATTTCAACAGCCCTTTTGCTGGCCCTGCACCAGCGAGCAAACGCTCAAGGTCTATCTGGATGACAAGTTGGTGTCCAGCGGGTCGCAACACAATCGCGACAAGGAATTTCCCGGTTTTACCGCCCACTTTGACGGCCAGACGCCGCACAACCTCACCGTGGAATATACGCACGTCGGGCCGATTTTTTCGGCTGGTCTGACGCTGGCATGGAAGCCTCCCATTGAGCTGATGCGCCAGGAGGCCGTAAAAGTGGCCCAACAAGCCGACGTGGTGGTGGCCTTTATCGGACTGTCACCGGATTTGGAAGGCGAAGAAAATGCTGGAATGCACGTGGAAGGGTTTAGTGGCGGCGACCGCACGGACGTCAGCTTGCCCCGCGTGCAACAGGATTTGCTGGAGGCGCTGGCCACAACCGGCAAACCCATTGTGGTAGTGGTCATGAACGGCAGCGCCGTGGCAGTGAACTGGGCTCAGGAGAATGCCAACGCCATTCTCGACGCCTGGTATCCGGGGGAAGAGGGTGGCACCGCCATTGCCGAAACGCTGGCGGGAGTCAACAATCCTGGCGGCAGGCTGCCCGTCACTTTCTACGCTTCGCTCGACCAAATTCCGCCGTTCCTGGATTACTCCATGGCCGGGCGGACCTACCGGTATTTTGACGGCAAGCCCTTGTATGGGTTTGGCTATGGCTTGAGCTATACCACCTTCGACTACAGCGGCCTGAAGCTCTCGTCGAGTCAGCTCAAGGCGGGTGACCCGCTAAAGCTTGAAGTGGACGTCCGCAATACCGGCAAGACAGCAGGCGACGAGGTGGCGGAACTTTACCTCTCGAAGAATGCCGATGCCCCCGCTCACCTGATTCGTGCGCTACGGGGATTCGAGCGCTTTCACCTGGCTGCGGGCCAAACCAGGCACGTGACCTTTACGCTCTCGGCACGTGACTTGAGCCTGGTGACGGAACAGGGCGACCACGCGGTGCTGCCCGGCAAATACAAAATCTTCGTGGGCAGCAATCAGCCCGGCGAAGGGGTGCGAGGCGCCGAGGCCGATTTGGAAATAATTGGCGAAACAAAACTGCCCCGGTAGTCTGAAGACCAATAGGCAGTGGGCAGGAGGCAGCGTAGCAGACCTGTTTTGTAGGTCCGTGGTTCGTCCCCATCGGCAAGGAAAAGCCGCGGATCAAAACAGGTCGCGCTACGCTGGCTTGCCGCTCATCCCCACCAGGTTTCTCCGGGCATCAAGCGCTTGCGGATGAAGTCTTCGTTGATTTCCAATCCGAGACCGGGCTTGTCCAGAATCCTGTACTTTCCACCCCTGATCACGCCTCCCTCGTAGATGACGAATTTCTCCCAATCCTCAGGAGGTAACCGGCCGGGCGAGAATTCCTGGGCGCGGAAGTCCCGTATCGACGCGGCGCAATGTGCGGACGCGATCGCCCCGACAGGAGTGGAAGCGATGTGGGCGCACATGGGAATTTCGAAAAGCTCCGCCAAGTCGGCGATTTTTTTCGATTCCAGCAGTCCGCCGGCCTTGGGAATATCGGGCTGTACCAAATGGCAGCCCGAATTCAGAATGAAAGGCATGAAGCCCCGGCGCAGGTAGAGGTTCTCTCCGGTCAGGATCGGAATCGGTGATTCCGCAGTCAGCTTGCTCCAGGACTCCGAATAAAACGGCGGCATGGGATCTTCCAGCCACATCGGATTCATGGGAGCGACAACCCGCGCCATTTGCAGCGCATCGATCCAATCGAACTCCCAGTGGCAGTGCACGGCGATGCTGATGTCATCCCCCACCGCCTCGCGCAAGAGGTGAAAGCCCGTCCCGATCCGGGCAAGGTCTTTCTCCGTCAGATGGCCGGTAACAAAGTCGTGGCCGGGTTCGCGCGCCTGGGGGTCATACTTTTGGGGATAGTCATCCGCGTCCACCTTGATAGCGGTGATGCCGAAAAGGTGGCTCTTGAGCATGGCCGCAAACTCGCGGCAGGAGGCCGGATCGAGCCTATCCTTGGGGTCAGTCGTCCAATAGGCCCGCACTCCGTCACGATACTGGCCACCCAGCAGCTTGCACACGGGCACGCCGAGCAACTTTCCCGCCAAGTCCCAGAGAGCAATCTCCACGCCGCTGGCCGCGGTCACCGTTACTCCTCCCTGGGCGCCGGCCCCGCCGGTCCTACGAAGCATTTTGGTGAAGAGCGGTTCGATATCGAGGGGATCCTGACCCATCACGATATCGCGCAGATATCCCTTGATCACATCCTTAACGCCATAACCCCAGTAAGCTTCACCGATTCCGGAAATACCGGCGTCAGTATCGATTCTCACCAGGGTGGTTTGGGTATGTGCCTGGACGAACATGGTTTTCACGTCCGTAATCTTGACCTTCTTAAGCAGGGGCGCAGCCATGGCCCGATAGCCGGAGAGAACCGCCGAGGCCGGAACCACGGCGGCCAACCCTTTCAGGAAATTCCTTCTCGCTGTTTGTTGCATTATGATTTCATCCTTCGATTTTAGAATGTTCGTACACCTGATTCCCCTGGTCGCTGGCAACGGCCTATTGCGGCGTGGTTGTTGCGCGCTCGACGGTTTTCACTTTCGCCGCCAGGGAGAGTCTCTGGAACTCACTGATCTCCTGGGCGCTGGATTGCGCGTCGCCGAGTTGGTGATAGACCTTGGCAAGCAGGAAATGAGCCTGAGGATCGTTGGGGTCATCTTGAGCAGCGGCGAGCAGTTCGGTCTTGGCCTTCTGGGGGTCCCCCAGGTTGGAGTAACACTCGCCAAGCAGTAAGTGCGGGCGAGCCGTGCCCGGCTGCGCGGCGCTCGAGACCAGTAAGTATGGGATGGCGCCGGCATAATCGCGCCGGCCTACGGCAAACTCACCGAGGTACTGATTGGCCCCATAATCGTTGGGATCCTCCTGGCGCGCCGCCTGAAATTCATTCTCCGCCTCGTCGATCTGCTTCAGATTGCGCAGAGCGGTTCCCAACGCGTAATGAAGGCCGGGAGCATCCGGGCGTTTGGCCAGCGCGGCACGATACTCCTTAAGGGAATCCTCAAAGCGGTTATTATTGGCGTAGACCTCGCCCATCAGGGCGTGCAATTGGTAGGAGTCAGGATCGATATCCGTGAGCTTTTGGATGACTGCGAGCGAGGCGTTCATGTGCAGGCGCGCTACCTGGTAAAGCGCGTCCAGATCATTGGGGTTTTGGGCCAGGGATTGATTGAACTGGGCCACGGCATCATCCGACCGGTCGAGTGAGAGGAGCGTGATGGCGAAGTAGTAGTGAGTCCGCGGATGGGGTTTGAGGGTCGCGAGCTCTGCTTGAAAGCAGGAGACCGCCCTATCAAATTGGTTCAAACCCAGGTAGGAAACGCCCTCGAAAAAATTAACTTGGGAATATTGCGGCGACGCGGCCAGAGCGCGCTGAAAGGCGTCGATCGATTCCGTAAATTTCAGTTCGGTTTGATAAAGGATGCCCAGGCGCTTGAGAACTTCGGGATCATCAGGCGCAATTGCCAGGGCCTGCCGGTAAACTTGCTCCGCGCCTTTGTAATCTTCCGCCTTCTCGAAAGTGCGCGCTTGCTCAAGGAGCGACTTCACATCGGCGGGCGCGGCGGAAAGGCGATATCCCACTGCCAGGAAGAGCGCCCCAATCAGGACGCACATCCGCAACCCGCATGGCCGCATGCGCCGGGCATGAGTCACGCGTTTTTCCTCACTGTTTGGCTCCTGAATCTCGCTGTTTCTGCAGAGATTCCTGCAACAGGACCTTATCTGTATCATGCTCTTCGCGCGTCAGTTTTTCGTAGATGCGCAGATGCTCCTGGCTCTTTTCCTTATCCCCCATGCGTGCATAAAGCTGATAAAGCTGGAAGTGTACTTCCTTGTAATTGGGATCCAGCTTCAGGGCCTCGTCATATTGCTGGAGTACCAGGTTGGCTTCTCCCGTACCCGCGTAGGATTTGCCCAGAAGGAAGTGCGCGCGGGCGAGTTCCGGATACACGGAGAGGGCAATCTTCAGATGGGGAATGGCGTCGTGAAAATTTCGCTGCTCCACCAACATGTCCCCAACATAATAATTGGCGAGCGGCTGGTTCGGATCCTCCTGCAATGCCAGCTTCAGGAGCTCCATCGCCTTCGCCGTGTCCATCTTTCTCCAGTAGAGCTCTCCCAGGGCGAAATGAACGCCCGGGAAGTCAGGGTTTATTCGCAACACCTCCTTGAATTCCAGTATGGCCTCATCCAGACGGGCCTCATCAGAAAAGGTCTCAGCCTTCAGGGCGTGGGTGAATTCCGAGTCGGGGGCCATTTTCGCCAGCCGCTGGCCGGCCTTCTGAGCTGCGGATTTGTAATCCACAACCAGTTGATACCGGACCGCGAGATTTTGCGGGTCGTCGGCCGTCAGACTTTCGAGTTGCTGAATGGCTTCAAAGAAGCGGCCCGTGGACGTCAGCGCCAGGGCCAGATAATAGCGCGCCTGAAAATCCCTGGGATTGCCCTTGAGTTCTTTTTGCGTAACTTCGATTGTTTTGTCGAACTGATTTAAAGCGTAGTAGGAAACCCCCAGCAGGGAATTAACACCGGGGTATAGAGGAGCGCGTTTCAGGATCGGCTCGAGAACTTCAATGGATTCTTCGAATTTACCTTGCTCCTGACAGACCACACCCAGTGCCTTGAGGATTTCCGGGTCATCCGGCGCGTCGAGTAGAGCCTGGCGGTAAACCTTTTCGGCCCCGGCATGATCCTGGGCTTTCTCCATTGCGGCGGCTTGAGAAAGCAAGGCGGAGGCGGCCTGCGGTGCGGGGAAAGCGCCCCACGAACTTGCCGAAGCACTCAGCAAGAAGAGCACTACGATCAAAGCGCACAGGGCCCGATTTCGCCGAGCCGGCAAGTTGTGGGTGGAGTTCAGAATCATGGCCTTATGGAAAGCAGCAGCCTACTGCGATTCTTTGGAGCGGGCGGTTCGCTCATGCAGCTCCTCGAGTCTCTTCGCTTTCTGCTCTCTTTCTTCCGCGTACAACTTCTGGAAGATCTGCAATTGCTCGCGGGCCTTGTCGGGCTGGTTCAGCTTTTGGTAGACCTGCGAAAGTTGGTAATGAACGTTCTTGTCATGGGGTTCCAGCTCGGCGGCTTTCTCCAGGAGCTTGACGGCCTCCTGCAGCTTTCCCTGTTGAGCGTAGCATTTCGCCAGGAGAAAATATCCCATCATAAAATTGGGATCGCCTGATACCACAATCTCCAGGTGGGGAATGGCCTCAGGCATCTTGTCATTCTTGAGCAGAACGTCGGCAAGGTAGTAATTGGCTTTGATGTGGTTGGGGTCTTCGCGCAAGGCGAGCCGGAGTTCCCCTTCGCTGCCTGCGAAATCACCACTATTGTAATAAACCTCTCCCAGGGCGAAATGCAGCCCGGGAAAGTCCGGACTCTTTCTTATGGCTTCTTTGTAATCCTCGATGGCTTCCGGGTATTTTTGCTCCGTGGCGTAACCTTCCGCTTTCAAGACCAGCATAAAATCCGAATCCGGATCGATATTGCCCAACTGATTAATGGCGGCGATGGTCGCGGTCTTGAGAAAGCGTATGAGGTTATAGAGCGCCCGCTTGTCATTGGGATCCTGGTCGAGCAATATCTCATATTGCCGCAACGCGTCGGCACTGCGTCCCAGCGATTGATAAGCCTGCGCTTCATAGTAACGCGCCCGGCGGTACTTCGGGTTTGCTTCCAGCTCCTTATCGAAGGCCTGGATCGCCTTGTCAGGTTGATTCAACCCGAAGTAGGAAAGCCCCATGTAGAAGTTGACCTCGGGGTATTGGGGAGCCCCCTGCAACACCTGTTGAAAAGTGCTGATGGATTCCTGGAATTTCAATTCGGTTTGGTAGACAACCCCCAGCCGCTTGAGGATTTCGGGCTGATTGGGAAACTTCGCCGCGGCATCCTGATAGATTCGTTCCGCGCCCGCGTAATCTTCCCCCTTTTCCATTTCCCTTGCCCGATTGAAGTAATCGTCCAGGTTTTGCGGGCGGGCTTGGGCAAGCGTCAAACTGCCGCAAATGACGAAGACAAAAATAGCCCATTGAGCGTGCCGAAGAGGAGGCACATTCAGGCAAGTCGGGAGCTTACACATGCGACGATTCTACCCACTGGTCCGAAAGTCCGCAATAACATTCTGCCGCGCTTTTCATTCGTTTTGTTTGCAATCAGGCCTTCGCGGCGAGCGCAGCGGAGCGCCCGGCAGCGCCATCGGGTACATATTATCAGTGTGCAATCTACCGGGCTCAGGGAGTGCTGTTTCTCTTCAGGAAGGCCGACCACCCGGGAGGTCCGGTTCCTGGCCGGTTGCTCTCGAGTCTGATATCCCGCAGCCATTCGACGTCAAACAGGGTAAGGAAATCAAAACGCAGTTCCTCTTCGGTGACCCCCGAAGGTTCTGCCGCTGACTGTTCATCACGTCTTGCCGCCAGGAGAAGAAACTGGGTGCCGGGACGGGAAAATCGCCGGACGGTCTCAAGGTAGGCCGCCAGGTTCTGATCCCTCACCACATGGTAGCAACCACGGTCATAGAGAAAATCAAAGGGTTGCAAATTGGGAGGGGCAAGAATATCCGCCAGGACCCATTTCACGGAAACTCCGGCTTTGCCGGCCTTTTCTTGGGCTTGGCCCAATGCTGTGGGAGCAACGTCGATGGCGGTAACATCAAACCCCTTGCTGGCAAGATAGATTGCGTCGCTGCCCGAGCCGCAACACATGTCCACAACACGGCACCGGCCGACTTTACCATCTGTGACCACCTTCTGAAGTTCATCCGCGGGCCGGCCGATGTCCCAAAGCGCCGGTGCCGTGTGTTGATAATCAGAATCCCACAGCTCCAACAGGCGATTGCCCTCAGGCCCGTGAGGCAGGATTCCAGATGGGAAAGGCCGACTGCCGACCAAAGGCTTGCCATCCAGCGTGCCCATGCTGATCTCACCCGCGCCCCTGGTGGGAGGCGGCAAAGTCAGTCGAAAAACCTTGTCGCCGGAGGTTGCGGTCAACTTCCATTCACCGGTTGCTGGAATTAATTCAGATTGTACGGCCTTGCCTGCCTGCGCGTGCTTGCCCACCTGCAACACGTGCAGAAATCGCGCACTGGGGGAATTGGCGGTTGGCGGCGTTTCGAGAAGATAGCTTTCCGCGTCCTTTCCTTCTCCGGTTCGCTTGATTTGGTAGGTTGCGCTCCTGGGGAAAAGTAATTCCGAGGAAATCTCGCCCGCGGATTCAATGATGTGCGCCTCACGGCCGGAAACCAGCGGCGCCGTTTGAGAAGAAATGCAACCTGCAATTATCCCCGGCGAACCTGGCGTCAGAAGCTCGTCATCGACGATGAAGATCGCAGGGTTCAGGATGATCAATCGGCGGACCCAGCGGGAGATCTTCACTGTCGGCCGCCCATCGGTTGCCGTGCCTTGGTGCGATTGCATCGTGGCCACGGCGTAGACAAATGACCGGTTCTCCTCAAATGCCTTGACGTTGACCCCATCACCCGGCGGGGCATCGAAAGCGGTTTTGATCACGCGTGCGTAAGAGTCAGGAGCGCCGCCCGTCGAAGCCAGATACTGGGCAAGCTCCAGGACTTGCGCCGCGTGCAGGCAGGGATTGAAGGTAGGTCCAGTGTCCGCCGTCTGCGCACTTGCAGACCACACTCCCGGCAAGAGGATTATCGCCATCACCAAACCAAGCAGTTTTTCTGTAAAACGGCGTGACGTACTGGACATGGAATTAAACATTCATTGGCCCCATTGGATTATCAAACGCCGAACGAAGTCGAGCCCTCAAGCTACTTTCACGCGCCCCGGTAAGGGCCGAAGGATAACACGCTTCGAAAGCCCCGTGCAATTTTCGAAGGCGGAATTTTCGAAGGCGGAATGTCGAAGCCGGAAAAAGCCGCGCGCTCCTTGCAAGACAACACGAAGTAACTTACCATCGGGCGGTTCGGGAGAAACCATGACCGGGACCGGCGGAAGGCAACAAGGGGGATAAATCTATGGGACCTGACGAAAAACTTCACGCGACTTCCAAAAAGCGAACCGGGTTTGACCCCGGGCGCAGACGGTTTGCCAAACTTGCGCTCACGGGCGGCTTGGCCGGGGCAGCGATGTTTGCCGATCCGATTCCCGGCGCGGCAAGAATGTATGACAATGCCCCCGGGATCAAACTCTCCGTGCAGATGCCCTTCGACCCCACTCCCGAGGACCTGCAATTCGTCCGCGAACTGGGAGGCGAATACGTCAATATCTGGACCGACGCCAGGACGGCGAACCTGGAAAACTATCAAAGACTGATCCGGAACGTCGAAAACGCCGGGCTCAAGGTTTGGAACATCGGTAATCTCAGTGTACATAACATGGAAGAAGTCACCTTGAACCTTCCCGGCCGCGACCAGAAAATCGAGGAATACAAGAACTACCTGCGCCTGCTGGGAAAGGTGGGGCTGCGTTACACCACCTATGCTCACATGGGGAATGGAATCTGGAGCTCGGACCGCGAAACAACCCGTGGCGGGGCTCCGACGCGGGCGCTCGACCTCAACAAACCTCGCAAAGGGTATTGGAATGGAAAGGAATTCTATCTCCCCCTTACCCACGGGCGTGTTTATTCGACGGAGGAGATTTGGGAGAACTATACCTATTTCATCAAGCAGGTTGTGCCCGTGGCCGAAGAGCAGGGCGTAAGAATCGGAATCCATCCTGACGATCCGCCTGTGCCGGTGCTGGGAGGAGTCCCCCGGTGCATTTTCGGCAACTTCCAGGGCTACGTTCGCGCCCTCGAAATCGCCAACAGCCCGAACATCGGCGTGTGCTTGTGCGCGGGCACCTGGCTGGAAGGCGGCGACTTGATGGGCAAGACCGTCCTCGAAGCCATCCAATACTTTGGCGAGCAGAAGAAACTTTTCAAGATTCACTTCCGCAACGTCCAGGCGCCTTTGCCGCACTTCGTCGAGGCCTTTGTGGACAGCGGCTATATGGACATGTACAAGGTGATGCGGGCCCTGCGGCAGGTGAACTTCGATGGCGTCGTCATCGGCGACCACTTTCCGGAAATGGTGGGGGGGCAGCGCGCGTCCGTCGCCTATACCTTCGCCTACATGAAGGCGCTGAAGCAGCGCGCGGACGCGGAGTTTGCAAGTTAGCCCCGTGCGCCGGTTACGGCCTATTCGCCCTTCCCTCACATCGTTACGCAAATCCGAAAAGGGGAAAGTCTATGAAAAGGGTTCTCGGCCTCGCCACACTTTGCCTCCTGGTGTTATGCGGTGGGCGACACCTTCGGGCGCAAGAAACCGTCTCCCCCGTGCTGGCAAAGCCCCAGCCCGTGACCATGGCGGAGTTGGGCAAGATGAAGACCGATGGAGTCTCCGTGGTCGAGGTCTCCGATTATGTTTTTGGGAATTACAAAGGAGATTTTCCCAGTCCGCCGCACGCCGATTTGAACCCCAAAAAGGCCTTCATCATTTACTGGAAGGATTTTCCCTACCGCTTCGTCTTCTCCCATGAAGGAAGCTATTGCCCCTGGTTTGAAATGCCCTCAGGGGCGGGTGTGAGCTACCAGTTTTTCGAGGGCAATGATGGCTGGGCGGAGTTGTTCAACCAATATGGCAGGCAGGAGAAGAACAGCTTCGTCGATGTGATGGAGTCCGGGCCCAAGCGCGTGTGGGTGCGCTGGACGTACTTCGGCGTGAATGTGGTGGCAGGCGAGCCCGCCTTCCGTGGCACCGAGGACTTCTTCGCCTACCCCAATGGCTTGATCCTTCGGCGCCAGTCCTATGAAACATTGATACCCGGACAGCACCATGGCTACGCTCGCGAACCCATCGAGCTGATTGCCATGTGCCCGGTGGGGAAAATGTGGTTTGATGTTCTGGAGAAAAATCCCGCCACCGGCGAGAGCCATGCGCTGTCGGTTCTGGACGTCTTCTCGGACAAGCGCTATGACGTTTATTGGAAGCGCCGGCCCCACACATTTCTCGACGCCACCTACCGCCGCACCGGCTGCAAGTGGACAGACCTCCAGTCCTCCTCCGGGGTGGTATTCGTCTATCCCATTTCCGACGGCTCCGGGTTCTGCGTGTTTGGTGACGCCTCTGGCTACAACCACAACTTCACCAACATTAAGGAATTCACCTTTGGCGCGTATGGCTGGGAGTCAAGATCCTGGGACCATTGGCCGATCGGGTGGCTGAACAGCCAGGGCCATGTGGTGGACGCGGAGTCTTTAAAGAAATACCCCAACCATTTCGCGCCGGACGGCATGGATTTCTTTCCCCTGAACGACGAAGAGTCGGAACGCGGAGTTTACTATTCTCTGATTGGAGTCGGCGGCGATAATCTTGAGGCCGTTCGCAGCGTGGCGCGCCAATGGTTGGAGAAGGGTGAGGCCGCAATTTCCAATTCCGATAGCGGGGCGGATCTGCCGGCAGTGTTTAGTCCCAAGCAAGCGGCGCGGTGACGCTACCGGAAGGGCGGGGCTTTAGAAGCTGCGGAAAAACTCATTGGCACTGTCATTCTGAGGAGCAGCAGCGACGAAGAACCTCTGTATTTTCTTGAAAATTCAAATGCAGGGGTCCTTCGCTGCGCTCAGGATGACAGGATCGAGGCGTTTTTCCGCAAACTCTGAAGCCCCGCCCTTCCGGCCCCTGGTGAGAAATTCCGGTTGGTCCCAAGTACATGGCGCGCGATTCGGCTGCCAGCTTGACGCCGTCCATGCTTACTGAGCAGGCCGGCGAGGATCAATAGACACCGTGGTGGATTTATCCGGTATGTGCAGCAGCGGCCCGGGCACGCGGAACTCGCCGGCACTCTCGCCGAGAAGGTCGTGCGTAAAGTGGTCCCCGGTTGCAACCCGGGGCACGGGCCCGGCAATCGACCACGTCATGGTCAGAGCATCCAGATCGAGGTCGATATTCATATCCGCATAGGCGCCATTCTTATCGAACCCGAAGAATTTCTGCCATGCGTCCAGGTCCAGGCGAAGGGTCGAAGTCCCGTCCGGGAGAAAGTTCAATCCTCTCCCTGTTCCCTGGTTCTCATCGACCTTCTCGCCCCCTTGGCGGGTGTAGAGATTTCCTTCCGCCGTGTTGTCGCGATTCGAGAATTGGATACCGTTGCCGCAGTGGTAGAAAATATTATTGATGACCTTGTTCCAGCGCGACGTGCCCCCGCGCGTGCCCACGATGCGGCCATCATTGGTTCGAATTTGGATGGCGCTATCCTGCATATCGCCGATCAGGTTATGCGCTATGACCGTTTCGTCGGTGCCGTCGAGAGTGATGCCCCAGCCGCCGTGCGAGGGGAAATTGGCCGTCGAGCCGCCCTTGCCCGGGGTCGCCTTCCAGATGATGTTGTGGTCGAACATATTGGGATAGTGCGACGCCTCAATGTAGATGCCGCCGCGCAAGGTCTCAAGCGTATCGCCTATGACGTTACTGGTTATGCGTGTGTTATTATTCATGTAATCGAGCCAGATCCCCATGGCGTGGTCAAGGTGGCGGATCACGTTGTTCCGCAACAAGCAGTTTCTGGCCACGTGAAGCTTGATGGCGCCCGCCTCCCAGGTCAACTCGACGTCCTGCCAGCCCACATGCTCGATGAGGTTCGATTCGATCAGAGTGTTCTGCACCGCCAACCCCGCCAGGCCGCACACACCCACGTCGTCAATATGATTACGCCGCACGATGGCGTAGCCAACGACCGCCGGGGAGATCATGCCGCTCCCCTGCTCGCCGATATCCAGGGCGACGGAATTGACGTGCCGCAGGACGCAGTCTTCAATGATCCAGTGGTTGCCGCGGCTCATGGAAACCATCCCGATCTGCGGGGTGGGAAACTGGCTGGCGGCGTGCTCGAAAGTGATGCCTTTGACGCGGATGTAACTCAGGCCTTGCTGCCGGGGGGCAAACACCTGCTCCTGCACGACCAGCTCAACTTCGTGCCCGGCAGGGTCCGCATCGCCGGGCAGCCGCATGTGTACGGTCAGTCCGTCATGTTCACACCAGAACGCGCCGTCGGCATGGCCGAGTTCGCCGTACTCCTCCACCTGCTCCAACCTTTTGCCATCCACATAGATCATGCCGCGGCGGAGCAGGTGCCGCCGCAATTCTGCCGGCGTAGGGTTCAGGTAGATGCGGTTCTGCATCATGTTGACCATGCCGAACGGGTTGTAGCCGTGAAACTCGATGTCATCCAGGCGCCGCTGAAAGATTTTCACTTTCGCGCGGGCCGAATCCGTCAGATCGAGGGTGTAATCCGTGGACGCCTCCCAGCCTTTATTCGCCAACCGCGAGCCTTTGACGATGACCTCCGCTCCGGGCGCCGCCTCATAGCTAATCATTTTGCCGGCGCCAGTGCCGCCGCGGGCAGGAGCCACGCGCTCACGATAAACGCCCGCCATGATGACCACTCGCTCGCCGGGCTCCAGAACCTCGGCCGCCTTGCTAATGGTGAGAAAGGGAAGTTGCCTGGTGCCGGGATTGGAATCAGCCGCGCGGGGATTGCGGTTGTCGACGTAATAGGTCCGGGTGAACTCGAGCGGGCGCTCCCAGGAAACAAACTCGTTCCCGTCTGGCAGCAGAACGTCAGTGCCGCCTTGCCCCACTGCCCGGGGGCTTCCGGCAAGAGTGCCTAAGCAAAGGAGTGTGACGAACAGCGCACATCCGCCAATAATCCATGACTGCCCCGCTCGCAGTCTTCGCCTTGCCATATCGATCGAGGTTGAATGGACTATAGGAACCTGGAGACCTGGATAAGATTGCATGGATTTGTCCGCTCCTTCCCGATGATTTCGATTGATGATCCTGCCCCGATCTCGAACGCGCGGGATAGCATTTGGACTCTAACTTGCCACAAGGATTTGGTCCCTCTTCTCAAAAGCCAGCCATCGAATTCCGGATTGCTTCCCTCGATTTGCCGCGTCCAAGGCAAATTGGCGGGTCCGAGTATGCACTATTTTGAGGGTGGTAGTCTAACACCCTCTGCGAGCGCGCAAGTCCGCTCGGAAGGACATCGCGTAAATGATGATGTGGGAATTGAGGTGACCGAGCCGATGGTGGGTTACAAGTATATCGGGCGCCGGCTATAGTCCTTAACGATCTTTCAAGTTCTGTGCGGGGCGAGTGAGTTGTCTTCCCGATGCGGGCGGATCCTCAGGAAAGCTCTCAATCGTCGGCGCCGGCCACGGCGTGTTCCTTTTCAACGTTATCAGGCTGGTGAGCGGCAGGGAGGGAGTCTGGCGGCAACACCGTAGCGTGCTGGCGACGCCGGCGGAGCGCATTCTCTGCGGCAATGCGAACCACATGCAGGAGTTCAGGATCGGAGAGTGGGGGGACAATGAAATCGAAGGCGCCGCGCTCAATCGCTTGCACATAGAAAGTAACATCTGCGAACGGCGCCACCACGATGACATTCACCGGCGCGGAGGCCTTCGCCGCCAGAGTCAACACATCCGCCCAGTTGCCATCGGCAAGCTGAATTTCCGTAAACACCAAATGGGGTGGGCAGTTAGACCAAAGCGCCAGAGCCGCTTGGGCGCAATTCTTCGCTGTGCAGATATTAATTGACTGCTCTTCCAGCGCCAGGCGGAGAGCGTCGAGCGGGTCGGGTCGGGCCTGAACGAGTAGAGCCCTGATGTTTTCCTTCACTTCTTTTACATGCGTCATCTTAAGACCTCGCAGTTGACCGGATGGGAGCGCGACGCTATGTGGTCCATGGCTATTCCCCACCATCAGTGTCGCCGATGCCCATTAAGGGCATTCGAGGTAATCGTGAAGGGTGGGTTAAGATTAGGACAGACAATTTGCGCTCCGTGAAGCTCCAGATCAGAGCATGGACGGGGTTCGACTCCCCGCGCCGGGACCAACTCCCAAAAAGGTTGCCCTATTGTGCTAGAATTCGACTGTGGCATTCCATTCCACCTTTGAAGAGAGCGGGTGTGTCTCTCCTGCGGTTAGTTGGAAATCTCCCGCGGATGGGGAGAATGTCCAAAGGGTCGACGCTCCTATTCTGATGAAACCAAGCGTGGGTAACCACTCCTTGATTGCAATCGTGGGCCCCACCGCCGCCGGCAAGTCGGCGCTGGCTCTGTTGCTGGCTGAACGGCTGAATGGCGAGGTGGTGAACTACGATTCCGTGCAGTTGTATCGCGGCTTTGACGTGGGCTCGGGGAAATTGCCTGTGGGGGAGCGGCGCGGCATTGCCCACCATCTGCTGGATTGCCTGGAACCGGCCGATGTTTTCAACGCCGGGGACTACCGTCGTGAGGCATTGAAAGTTCTGGCAGACATGCGAGGCCGCGGGAAGCTCCCCATCTTTGCGGGGGGAACGGGGCTTTACTTGCGCGCATTGTTGCTGGGCCTTTTTGCCGGGCCCGTGCGTTCCGAGGAATTGCGCGAACGCCTGCGAGCTTTGGTGGAGCGCCGCGGCCGGGAATTTCTGCATCGCTTATTGGCTCGCCTCGATGCGGTGGCGGCGGCGCGCATTCAGCCTCGCGATACCCAGAAGTTGATTCGCGCCGTGGAGGTCTGTATCCTTGCCCGGCAACCCATTTCCGCGATGCACGCAAGTGGCCGGGCCGGTTTGGAGGGATATCGAGTTATCAAACTCGGTCTCGATCCACCCCGCGCCCACCTTTACGACCGTATTAACCGGCGGGTGGAAGAAATGTTCGCGGCAGGGCTGATGGAAGAAACGCAAGTGTTGCTCCACCTTTCGGGCGCCGAGCGCATCAAATCATTAGGCGCCTTGGGCTACCGTCAGGCGCGCGCTGTCCTGGAAGGAAATCTGAGCCGCGAAGAAGCCGTAACCGCGACGCAATTGGCCACGCGGCATTATGCCAAGCGCCAGTTGACGTGGTTCCGGCGTGAGGCAGACATCACCTGGTTCGAAGGGTTCGGCGACGACCCGCACGTTCAAGGTCGCATTCTGGAAACGCTCGGCCGGACGGCAGTCACCGCCGGACAAGGAGCACTTGCTCCGCCTTCGGTTTCACCGGTACTGTGATTCTTACGTCAGGCCAACACTGAAAGATGGCTCGATAAAAGAGAGAGAAAAACATGGATAAGCAACCCCAGAACATTCAAGACGGTTTTTTGAATTCGGCCCGCAAGGAAAAACTCCTGTTGACTGTTTACCTGTTGAGTGGGGTTAAGTTGACCGGACGCATTCGCAGTTTTGACAAGTACTCCATCATTCTCGAAAGTAATCATCAGGAACAGATGGTTTTCAAACACGCTGTCGCCACCGTCGTGCTGCCCCGTCCCGTACCCGTGTCGGTGGCTCCCGTGACCCCGGAGGGATAGAAGCATTCGACGCTCGCAAGTTTTGGAGAAAGCATTCCTGGCAGGTTGGGAATCCACTCGCCGCGATGCCATGCCCATCGGCATCGCCGACGCGGAAGATTCCTTGCGGGAACTGAAGGAACTCACTGCCAGCGCCGGAGCCCGCGTGGTGGGAACGGCGCTGCAACGCTCGTCCGATCCCGATCCGGCCACGCTGCTGGGGCGTGGCAAGGTGCATGAGGTTCGCACGGAGGCGCACGCCGCGGGCGCGGACCTGGTGATCTTTGACCACGACCTCACTCCCACGCAGCTTCGCAATCTCGAAAAGTTTATCGATCTAAAGGTCATCGATCGCACCCAGATCATTCTTGATATCTTCGCCCGCCGGGCGCGCAGCCGGGAAGGGCAGCTCCAGGTGGAGTTGGCGCAATTGAACTATCTGCTGCCCCGTCTTTCCGGGCATGGAACGGTGCTCTCGCGATTGGGCGGCGGCATCGGCACGCGCGGTCCCGGTGAACAGAAGTTGGAAATGGACCGGCGGCGCATCCGGCGGCGAATTCGCATTCTTACCGAAAGCATTGAGCGTGTCCGTTCGCAGCGCGCTCTGCATCGCGCCCGCCGGCGCGACCAGAATCTCCACATCGTGGCGCTGGTGGGTTACACCAACGCCGGCAAGTCCACTCTGTTTAACGCCCTGACCTCGGCGGCGGTGGTGACCTCCGCGCGCATGTTCGCCACCCTCGATCCCACGGTGCGCGCCATGCCGCTTGACGCTCACCGCACGGCGCTGCTTTCCGACACTGTCGGCTTCATTCGCAAACTGCCACCGCACCTGGTGGCGGCCTTCCGGGCCACACTCGAGGAATTGGAGGAAGCCCGCCTGCTGTTGCACGTTACCGACGCTTCCGACCCGGAACGCGATGCGCAGGACGCCGCAGTGGAATCCTTGCTGGAAGACTTGGGCGTTGCCTCCACGCCACGGTTGCACGTTTGGAACAAAGTGGATCTGCTTGCACCCGTGGAGCAACATAGATTTGCTGCGCAAGATCGCAGCATCACGGTATCCGCCCAGACCGGGGAGGGCCTGGAGAACTTGCGCCTGCGAATTGCTGATGCGCTGGCCGTTGACCCCATGGTGGAGGCGGATTTCGATCTCTCCTCGAGTGACGGAAAGCATTTGGCGATGCTGCATGAGTCAGGAACCGTCGTATCCACTCATTACGAAGCTGACCGTGTTTTAGTAAGGGCGATAGTGCCCGAATCTCTCCGCGAAAAGCTGAAACCCTCCACTGCGGAAGCCTTGCGAGAGCGGTAAGTTATTGCTAATTCGAGGGGAAACTGCTTGTGGAAAACTTTGTGGAAAAGGTAGCGGCATTTACCACCAGGAGAAAATCCATGCCAGCCGCGATTTTCGCGGGTCCCATGATAGCTATAAACATTAGCTCTTTGTTTGCTATAAGTTACAGGCCTGAATGACTCGCAGCCGTAAGCAAAATTCCCCGCAAATCTGTTTGACACAATGGGAATTCCATGGATGGATTTTTGCACAATGATGATGCATTCCTGGCAAACCCCTGGCGTAGCCCCCGGCTCCCCGTCATTCTGCGAAAATTCAGCCTCTCCCGGCTCTAGCCTCTCATTATAGTGGATGGGGCGCGCTCCAGGGCGCAGGTCCCGGGGCTGGGGAGTCAGGCAATTTCCGCAAGTTTGACAGACCCGTACGGGTGGTTTAGATTGGCTGTTCCCGATTCTGGCCGCGAATTTTGCGGCCCTTCCTGTGCCAAGGAGTGACACCCCCATATGTTGGACCTGAATTTTGTCCGCGACAACCTGGAGTTGGTCAAACAGAAAATGCGCGAGCGTGGGCTTACCGAAATCCTGGGCGATTTTGAATCGCTCGATCGCGAGCGCCGCCGGTTGCTGACGGAGGTTGAGGCTCTCAAGGCGCGGCGCAACAAAGCCTCCGATGAAATTGCCGCGCTCAAAAAGCAAAAGCAGGATGCCTCCGCCCTGATCGCGGATATGAAGACCCTGGGGGTGGAGATTCAGGAACTGGATGAGCAGGCGAAGGCCTGCGACGAGCGCCTGCGCGAAGTGTTGAGGCTTGTTCCCAACGTCCCGCACTCCAGCGTGCCCGTGGGCCGCACCGCCGCTGACAATCAGGAAGTCCGCCGCTGGGGCACTCCCCGCCAGTTTGATTTCGAACCCCAGGCGCATTGGGACCTGGGACCGGCCTTGGGAATTCTGGATTTCGAACGCGCCACCAAGATCACGGGCGCGCGTTTTGCTGTGTACTCGGGAGTGGGCGCCAGGCTGGAGCGGGCGCTCGCCAATTTCATGCTGGATGTGCATACGCGCGAGCATGGTTACACGGAAATCCTGCCGCCGTTCCTGGTGAACTCCGCCAGCCTTTACGGCACCGGCCAATTGCCCAAGTTCAAAGAGGACCTGTTCAAGATTGAAGGGACGGATTTTTGGCTGATCCCCACGGCGGAAGTTCCCGTGACCAATCTTTACCGCGACGAGGTGCTGGAGGCCGAGAAGCTCCCCGTAAAACATTGCGCCTGGACGGCCTGCTTCCGCAGCGAGGCCGGCTNNGCCAACATCAATTCCAGAAGGTGGAACTGGTCAAGTTCTCTTTGCCGGAGAACTCCTATGATGAGCTCGAACGCCTGACCCACGACGCGGAGGAAATTCTCCAGAGGCTGGAGTTGCCCTACCGCGTCATCACGCTTTGCACGGGCGACGTGGGATTCAGCTCCGCCAAGACCTACGACCTGGAGGTTTGGCTGCCCGCCGCGCGCGAGTATAAGGAAATTTCGTCCTGCTCGAATTTTGAAGCTTTCCAGGCGCGCCGCGCCAACCTGCGCTTTCGGCGCGGCAAGTCCGGCAAGACGGAGCTGCTGCACACGCTGAACGGCAGCGGGCTCGCCGTGGGCCGCACCTGGGTGGCNNCGTCCCCACCGCCCTGCGCCCCTACTTGGACGGCCTGGAGCGCATCACGCCACAATAGGCTAGACGCCCGGTTCTACTTCCAGCGGGCGCTGTGTTCCTCCCGCGCAATCCGAACAAGCTGGCTGCGGGTTCGCCCAGCATCACGGCTGTCCAAATTCGAGAACTCTTTGCGTGACCCCCGCGGCTCTGCCGCGGGGCAGCACTCATCCGGTTAATGAACAGCACGACCGCGGTCGGGCTTCTAACCTCAATCACCCTTCCAGCCGGACGAGCCTGACCAGGACAAATCGTCCAAATTCGCTCCCGAATCGCCGGCAACGTTCCATACCCGGAAAAGCTCTTCATCAGCCAGGCCCAGACAAATCCAGGGGTGCGGTAAAAGGTGGATTTATCCCGAACGAAACGGTCCACCACGCCATGCCGGTTCGAAGCTCAAGCAACGTCCAGACTTCGGGGCTAAGGGTCGACAATATGTCACATCGCCGCGTTAACCCGGCGAGAGTTGACGGGGGCAGTGGCCCCCAAGCGCGGGGATCATCGGGCTATCCACAATCGCATGTGAGCAGGAAGCCTTAAGGAACCAATCCTATGTTTCGGACTCGCCAATCGCCCCTCGCCTGCTTCATCGTGACCTCTGGCTTACTTCTCACCGCCGGTTGCGTGGTGGGGCCTAAGTTCAAGAAGCCTGCTCCTCCGGATGTCGGCGGTTATACACCCACTCCGATTCTGGCCACCAGCAGCACGGCCAACGTCGCCGGGGGAGAGGCGCAACACTTTGTTGACGGACGCGACATTCCGGGAGAGTGGTGGGCATTGTTTCACTCGAAGCCACTCGACGATTTGATTGAGCGCTCGCTCAAGGCCAACCCCGACCTCAAGGCGGCGCAGGCGGCATTGATCGTGGCAAGAGAGAATGTGCTGGCGCAACGAGGTTTTTACTATCCCAGTGTTACCGGCGGTTTTTCGGCGACCCGGGCGAAGTCCGCCAACGACCTTTCAGCGGTGACCAACACCAGTGCCTTGAATTACAGCCTCTACACGCCGCAGGTGAGCGTCTCTTTCGTGCCGGACGTTTTTGGTCTGAACCGGAGAACCGTGGAGTCCTTGCAAGCACAGGCACTGCAGGCGCGTTTTGCCCTGGCCGCGACGCATATCACGCTGAGCTCGAACGTCGCCGCCGGCGCCATACAAGAGGCCTCCTTGCGGGGGCAGATAAAAGCCACCGATGAGATCATCACCATCAACACCGACATGCTCAAAATTTTGCGGGAACAGTATGCGAAGGGGTATGCCAGCGAGCTCGACGTGGCGGCGCAGGAATCGCANNTTCCCCAACCAGGATTTGACCGAAAAGTTTGAACTTCCGAATCTGCAACTACCGCAGGAACTGCCGGTGAGCCTCCCTTCGGGCCTGGTGCGAGCTGCCCGCCCGCCAAATTCATTTCCAACAAATTGCGATGCGAAGCGTTATACTAGTCCCACGAACGATTGGTGACGGAGGCACTCTACGAAACCTTATGCCTTGCCTATTGGTGATGCTCCTTTTGATCTTTCCCCGCGTCGCCCTCGTGCTCCTGTTCCTCTTCTCGAATT
>PLWR01000289.1 GCA_003165615.1 Acidobacteriota bacterium
AAAGCACCCTCCAACGTTATGACCTCTGGTGGAAGGAAGACGATGTGCGCCAAGTCGTCCATCAACTTTTGAATCTGGGCACCACCGCCCCGCAGAAACTTGATCTGCCCGAGGCGGTCGATTTGGAAAGCGCATTTTTGGACACCACCTGCCTGGAGGCCAACATCCACTACCCGGTCGATTGGGTATTATTGCGCGATTCCACCCGCACCCTGATGAAGGAGGTGAGCCTGATCCGCGACCAGGGCCTCAAACACCGCATGGACCAACCGGAGAGTTTTATCACCCGCATGAACAAGCTTTGCATCCAGATGACCCATACCAGCGCCAAGAGCGATCTGCGCCGTCAACGCAAAAAAACCTTCCGTCAAATCGACAGCCTGGTGGGCTTGGTGCGCAACCATGCCCGGCGCTACCGCGCTCTGCTGGATGAAAAATGGAACCAAAGCGACTGGACGCGTCCGCAGGCCGAAGTGGTCCTTGGGCGCATGGACCAGGCTTACCGCATCCGCTCACCTTCGGCAGTCAATAAAATATGAAATTCACCAGCGGCATAGATTTCCTCCACGCCCTCAACGTATAGGGTTTACTCACCAAGCCTTTCACCGTAGATGTGGCCGTCGTTTGCGCCGAGCATACAGACGCCTTTTTGGACGCGCACGCCGTGACCAATCCAACACCAATTGAACAAAAGACGCTTTCATCGCCGTCGCGCCCCGCCATAGGCATGGGTAGATCCAACCGGGTTGCGAAAGCACGGCACATAGGTGTATTTAATAGTCGGAACCGTGGTATAACAAGGCGAGCGATACCTAGGCACATAAGCGGGCGCAACTTGATAACTGGATGGCACCGCATGGTAGGGATCGTGCCATACCGTTATCGGTGGAAGGCCAGAATAATAAGACGCCGGTACCGATGTGCTCACCACATAATAAGGCTGCGGAGGAGGCACAGAGACAGGAGTGCTGACGGTCTGCTCTATTGTGACGCTATTTCTCCAGGTGGTAACACTGACTACCGCGCTCACATTCCGGTACGGCGGGGTTGCCGTTTGGCTAGCGTGTTCAACCTCCGTGTGCCGCGGCGGACTTGTCGTTGACGTTTGTGGAGCAGTTTTGACGAGATCGCGACAGGCTGATCGGACTTCCGCTGCCGCCTGTTTTTGAGCCTCCAATTGCTCGCGGCGGAATTGAGCATTCCGCACCTCCTCACGCATCCGCGCCTCGCTTTCCGACTTGGCCGCGATTTCCGCCAAGCGCAACTTTTCCACCCTCTCGCCCTCTTCCCGCTCCCTTTGTTCCGCTGCTGCGCGCTCTTTCTGCCGCTTGTTCTCGACGACGAACTTCGCGGCGGCCTCTTGGCGGTCGTGCTCCGCCTGCCAACGCGCCATAACCTCGCGGCTGACCGGAAGCAGTTCCACACCAAGTTGCGGGTGGAACATCGGCCGGTTGAAAAACTGCCACTCATTGCTGCCTGTCTGTGCGTACCAAAGGTTGGGATCACCCGTGTTGGCATCAAACCAGTTTCTCTCCACAGCCGGGTCCACGGCCCGCGCTGGCTGACGCGCGAGATCAGTGAGCCACACAACGCGCTCCAGCGTCACAGACTCCTTCGCGCGCCCGGTGACTTGATCCACGCCCGGCGAGTAGCTCTTGTGAACCCCATCCCGCCTGAAGCTGAGATAAACCACGGGACGATCATGGGCGTCGAAGTTGAAATGGCGGGTCTGCCACCAAGCCGCCACGCCGACTAGAAACAGCGTGCCCAGCGCCAGCGCCAGTCCCCGAAGCGCCGAATTGAACTTCCCGGCCATGACCATCCGCGCCAACCCGAACCCGACCGGCAGAATGACAAGCAGGTTAAAGATCCACCTCAAGCCTGGCTGGATGTCCAAGTCCACAGCCAACGATTCGAGACTGCCTCCCAACATCCATTCCGCCAGTGCGACGATCACAAACCGCCGCGTCAGCGGAATTGCGACGAGAACGACCGCGACGGCAAGGGCCGCCAGGGCGACAACGACCGTGGCCATTAGAAACCGGAAAAACCAGCGAATTGGAGAGGAGGAATTCATACGTCAATCACAGTTGCGCTTGGTTGCTTCGCTTTGCGCCTGAATAGGCGCGAGAGGGCGGCCCGCCCGCGAGGCGACAGGCACCACGCCAAGGCGACGATCACCGCCTCGGCAAGCAGCACCACCACCACGTCGCGCATAAGGCGCCTCAGCAACAGTGGGCGGTTCTGACTTCGAGCTATCATCGATCGTCGCTCCTTTCCTCTTCGCCCCGGCATCTGCGCCACGGCAACCGCCGGCGTAGCCGCCCGTCGAAGAGCCAGTCCACCACCACCAACGAAACCAAAGACAGCGCCATCCATTTCAGCGCCTTCTTCCAGATCGGAGTTTCTTGTTTTTCTATCATGGAAGAATTGTTAGCATGTAAATGGAATCCCGTGTCGAACGAGAACGTCCGGGAAGGTCCGCGCAACTACTAATGCCTTTCGGCCACGCCCGCTTTCCCTACTCGAATTTACCAACGCAGGCATGATCGCTCACAAAAGGTCTCCATTTCCTTACGGCGTTTACCCAACTCATTACCATAGCATCTCATCCCGACCTCGACCCAGCTCGATTTTCAACGCCTTTCGGCGTTTCGGCGTTGCGTGTGATTAAAAGCGGGTGAGAAAGAAAGACGAAAATTGTTATCGAATAAAGTGCATAAATCTAGCCACATCCTTAAATAGAGCCCGTCCCAACGCAGCTTTC
>PLWR01000681.1 GCA_003165615.1 Acidobacteriota bacterium
GGTTCAGTTCCGGCCTCTGGCCTTTCGCCACCCTGGGTTGGCCGGAGGAGACCACCGAGCTGTTCCGGTTTTATCCCAACAATCTCATGATCATGGGCTTCGATATCCTATTTTTCTGGGGCGCCCGCATGATCATGCTGGGCCTGAAGTTTATGAACGATGTGCCGTTCCGCGAGCTTTACATCCACGCGCTGGTGCGCGACGCCGAGCGGCAAAAAATGTCGAAAACCAAGGGCAACGTTCTGGATCCGTTGGAAGTCACCGAGAAATACGGGACCGACGCGGTGCGCTTCGCGCTGGCCATCAGCGCCGCGCCGGGCACGGACATCGCTTTTTCCGAGGACAAGGTCGAGTCATATCGCGCCTTCGCCAACAAGATTTGGAATGCCGGCCGCTTCATCCTGATGAACCTCCAGAAAATGCCGAAGACGCTTCGCCACCAACTGGCGCAGGCGCTGGACCCGATTCCCGGCATTGGCTTCGAACCCGTGCCTGGGGCCGAGGATTTGGCGCTCGCGGATCGCTGGATATTCTCACGCCTTGCAGCCGTGACCCGGGAAACGGAGGATGCCCTCAAGGATTACCGTTTTCACGAGGCGGCGTTCAAGATTTATCATTTCTTCTGGCACGAGTTCTGCGACTGGTACGTGGAATGGGTGAAGCCGGAAATCACCCGTCCGGCGGAAGGGGAGAAGGTTCCGCCCGCGTGGATCAACCTGGCGCGCGTTTTTGAAGCGTCATTGCACCTGCTCCACCCCTTCATGCCGTTCCTCACCGAAGAGTTGTGGCATTTGCTTCCTCACCAAAAGCAGGGGGCTTCCATTTCTCTGACCGGCTTCCGCCTGGTTACGGAGCGCGTGGCCGATCCGATTTCGGAAAAGCAATTTGAAAAGGTGCAGGAACTGGTGGTCACGGCGCGCAACGCCAAGGCTGAGATGGGCCTGCAAAAGCAAAAGCCCAGCCTGCAAGTGGCCTCGGAGGATTTGCGCCTGCTGGAAATCTTCCGCACCCATCAGGATACGATTCTGCGCCTGGCGGCATTCCAGGCGATGCACCTGACGCGGGGCCGTTTGGCCGCGGATCTGGCGGACGTCCGCTCAGGAGCCTCGTTCGATCTGCGCATTCTGCACGAGGAAAAAGTGGACCCCGAAGCCGAACGCGCGCGCTTGCAGAAGGATAAGCAGAAGCTCGAGCAACAGCTCGCGCAGGTGCGGACGCAACTGGGCAATCAGGAATTCCTGGCGCGCGCGCCGAAGGAAATTGTGCGCGGCGCTGAGCACCGCCTTAAGGAGCTGGAAGAGCATCTCCGCAAAGTTTCTGAATCCCTCGAAAGGTTAGGTTAAATCGTGGGCGGCTATCTTAGTCCTCCGGCTGGGGACGAATCCTCCGAATCCCTGGACTTCTCTTCCGAAGCCCTTCGTGATCTGGTTTTTCACGCGCTGGCCGAGGATGTGGGACAAGGCGACTTGACGACGCGCGTCACGGTTCCCGGGGCGGCGCAGGCGCAGGGAACCTTTAACAGCAAGCAGCAACTTGTCGTGGCTGGCCTGCCCATCGCGCGCATGGTCTTTGAAGTTCTCGACTCCACCCTGGAGTGGCAGGGCGGAGTGGAAGAGGGAACCGATGTTGCGCCGGGCACGCCGCTGGCTTCCATTCGCGGAGCGGCGGGATCACTGCTGGCCGGTGAGCGTGTGGCGCTGAATTTTCTGCAACACCTCAGCGGCATTGCCACCTACGCCCGCCGTTTGAAAGAGGAGGTGGCGGGAACACGCGCGGAATTTCTGGATACCCGCAAAACCACGCCCGGTCTGCGCACCCTGCAAAAATACGCGGTGCGCATGGGTGGGGGAAGGAATCACCGCCTGCGCCTGGATGACGGCATCCTGATCAAAGGCAACCACCTGCGCCTGGTGGGAGGGGTTCGCACCGCCGTTGAGCGCGCCCTCCAGCAGCGTCCCGCGGGTTACCACGTGGAAGTGGAAATCACCTCCCTGGAGGAATTGGACCAGGCCATTCTGGCTGGCGCCGATGGCGTGCTGCTTGATAACATGACGCCCGCGGAAGTTCGGGAGTGCGTTGCGCATGCGGCGGGCCGCGTCCGCCTGGAGGTCTCCGGCGGCATTGACGCAAGCAATATTCGGGCTTACGCTGAGGCCGGCGTAGATTTTGTTTCCGTCGGCGCCGTCACCCACTCCGCCGCCGCGGTGGATATCAATTTCCGCATTGTACCGATTTCGGAATCGAGTGATCGGGTGATCCGATGATCGGGTGAACAAAGAACGATACGGCCTGATTTGTTCGTTGCTCAACCGATCTCCCGATCTCCCGATCACCCGATTTCTATTACCCATATGTCCACGACTAGCACCGATCGCAGAATCGATAAGCTGATTGAGCTCCTGGTGAAGAATGCCACCGTGGTAGTGCCCGGCCCGAAGATTGCCTCGGAGATTGGCACTACGCGCTTCAAGGTCTGGGAGTGGATTGAGAGGCTGCGTTTGTTAGGGGTGGAGATTCGGGGAGTGCCGGCGGAAGGCTATCAATTGGTGACGATTCCCGACATCCTCACCCCCAGCATGTTGCGGCCGGATCTCGGCGATAATCCCATCGGTCGACATATCGTTCATTACTTTCGTACCGACTCCACCAATGCGGTGGCGCTCAGCCTCGCAGCGGAGGGCGCCGAGCATGGAACCGTGGTGGTGGCGGAGGAACAGACTGCCGGGCGCGGCCGCCTGGGCCGGGCGTGGTTCTCAGAAAAATCCAGCGGCATTTACACGTCCATCATTCTGCGGCCGCCCCTGGCTCCTTCCGCCGCTCCCGTGCTCACGCTGATGGCGGGCCTGGCGGCGCAGAAAGCGGTGAGCGCCGTCACTGGTCTCGCCGTGGACATTCGTTGGCCCAACGATCTGCTGGTGAATGGAAAAAAGGTTTGCGGGATTCTGACCGAGATGAGCGCGGAAGTCGACCTCCTGCACGCCGTGGTGCTGGGCATCGGAATCAACGTGAATCACAGCCTGATGCCCACTGAACTCGAAAACATTGCCACCTCGCTCCGCATGGAAGCGCACCGCGGCATCTCTCGCGTCCAGGTTCTCGTCACTCTGCTCCGCGAAATCGAGCGGCATTATCAGTTGCTTTTGAAGAGTGGTTACAAGGCCATTACCGAGCGCTGGGAAGGGGCTTCAACCTTTGCCCACGGCAAGCGCGTGCGCGTGGTCACCGCGGCGGGCCAGATGCTAGCAATAACCACGGGTGTCGAACCGAGCGGAGCGCTGAAAATCCAGTGCGACGACGGCCGCCAGGAATCTCTAATGGCGGGTGAAGTGGTGGAAGTGAAGTAGACCAGGTGGGGTTGTGCCGCTCCGTGTATGCCTAAGCCAGCATGAGACGTTCGCCCTTGGGTTCCGGAATGGGGTCGCCGAATTCCCGGGCAGTGTCGGTCCACAATTGAATGGCTTCGTTGGCATGTGCGAGCGCCGCTTCCTGCGAGCTGCCGTGGGCCATGCAACCCGGCAATTCCGGGACCTCGGCGACGAAGACCTGGTCCTCATTGCTCCAATAAATGATGATCTCATACTTGTGCATGTTCACTCCTGATGGTCAGGGCAGGGATTAAGGCGAGTCAACCCGACCCGCAGTCAGCAGGGTAAAGGGCTTGCCCGCGATCTCTGGAGTATCGAGTAGTTTGGAGCTCAGTCGTTCACCGGTCAGGTTAAATTTGCCGCCCCGCCACGAATAGCTTTGGATGTGGTAACGATGCGGACACCAGACACATGATCGGGCGGGCGGATCAAAATTCCAGTCAGCTGACCAGACCTCAAGTTGCGCGGCGGAATCTTGGACGATCTTCATTCTGCCTTCCGATGTTTGATGCTCGAAGATTTTATCGTATGTACCCCGATGGGCGGCGAAAATCACGAACGTTGTGTCCCCACAGTCAAAACCGACGTGGTAGGCAAAAGCTAGAGCCTGCCTCTTCCCTTGGAGGGAAAATGGCACGAGACCGGCAAACCCTCCGACAGCGTCGTCGTACAGCTTTATGGCCTTGCCTGCGCGGATGGCGTCCAAGTGTATTTTAGGAAAACTGTCGTCCCCATTATCGTACAGCAACCAGGTTTCGCCTTCGGGGGATATTTGTGTCTTAATAATAGCGCGCAGGAAGTTACCATCAGGAATGAACTGGCGTAGGTCGGAAGGAACTTTTAATTGGGGTAGCGCCTCGCTCCTCCCGCCAAAAGCCTCCACATCAAGCGGTGGTTGCACCTGGCCTCGGGCTGGTGCAGCTACGGCAAACGACAAAAATGCTGCTGCAATCGAAATAAATACCCGCATCTGAGCACCGTATTTGCACCAATTATGCACTTCCGGTTGCTGAAAATCCAACGCTTCATCCCGAATACTAGCTCGGGTAGCTCGAAATCGTACTTAGCTTGCTGGGCCATTAGCGTGATAAGATTTTCGCTGGCCAGATGCTAACATAATTGACCGGCAGCGCCCCGGAACATAGTTTATTGCTTATCTGGTATGACAGGGACTTGACCCGAGAAAGCGCTATTGAAATGGCTATTGACACCCTCAACACCACCATTCTTGTGATCGACGCTGGAAACACCAACACTGTCCTGGGCTTATATCAAGGCGCTTCCTTGCGGGCGCTGTGGCGGCTGGCGACCAGCCGCGAGCGGACAGCGGACGAATACGGAGTCGTGATCCATAACCTTTTCGCTTTGGAAAAGCTATCGGCCTCCGACATCAGCGGAATCATGATCGCCAGCGTGGTGCCGCCCATGAATTTTGTGCTGGCGGAGATGGCCAGGAAATATTTCAAAATGGAAGCGCAATTTCTGGGACCGGGAACGCGGACGGGCATGGCGATTCTGGTGGATACTCCGCAAGAGGTGGGCGCTGACCGCATCGCTGACGCCGTGGCGGCTTTTGAGAAATACGGCGGCCCCTGCATCGTGATGGATTTTGGCACGGCCATCACCTTTGATTGCGTATCGCAAAAGGGTGAATACCTGGGCGGGGTCATCATGCCGGGAATCGGCATTTCCTCGGAGGCCCTGTTTGAGCGCACAGCCAAGCTGCCGCGCGTGGAATTTCGCGAGCCGGACCGGGTGATTGGTACTAACACGATCACCAATATTCAGTCCGGCCTGTTCTACGGCGCGGTGGATGCGGTGGATGGCATGCTGGACCGTCTCTGCGCGATTTTAGGAAAACAGACCAAAGTCATCGCGGCGGGCGGCCAGGCTCCGTTGGTGGCGGGTGCGTCCAAGTATAAGCCTCTCATTGACTCTTCCTTGACGCTGGATGGCCTGCGCATCATCTATCATCGCAGTCACTCCGCAGCGCGGCGGAAGTAGGCTGGAGACCGTGGAAAATTACTTCAACTACTTTACCGAAATCGAGGAGAAGTTCCGCCAGTGCCGCTCGGAACCCGTTCTGCTTTCACCGCTCGATTGGGCGCTGGTAGAATCGTGGAAGGAACAAGGCTTCCCGCTGGAAGCGGTGCTCGCGGGGATTGAGCGCTCTTTCGAGAAATTCAAAGCGGGAAAACGCAGCTATCGCAAGGT
>PLWR01000236.1 GCA_003165615.1 Acidobacteriota bacterium
GCGCCGTTACGGCAGCGTGCCGCATTCGGGTTTCGGCATGGGCATTGAACGCGCCGTGGCCTGGATCTGCGGGCTTGAACATGTGCGTGAGACCATTCCTTTTCCGCGCATGTTGTACCGGTTAACACCCTGACAGTCAGTCAGTGAAGCACTTAATCTCCAGTTTATGGAAGAGGACCGTATGCAGAAAATCAAAATCATCGGTGTTCCGCTGGACCTCGGGCAGGAGCGGCGCGGCGTGGATATGGGGCCGTCGGCCGTGCGCGCCGCGGGGTTGAATCACGCCTTGGAGAGTCTGGGACACGTGGTTGAGGACAGCGGCAATCTCCATGTGCGGTTGCCGGAAGAACAACCCTTTGGCAATCAGACCGCCAAGTACTTGAAGGAGATCGCGGAGGCGTCACAAGAGGTGGCGCAATGGGTCTGCCAGACGCTGGAGGCGGGCTACTTTCCCGTTTCGCTCGGCGGCGATCATTCCATGGCCATCGGCACGCAGGCAGGCGTGGCCAAGTTCTTTCACGATCGCAACCAGGAAATTGGTTGCCTTTGGATTGACGCCCACGCCGACATGAACAGCCCGGAGACCAGCCCCAGCGGCAACGTGCATGGCATGCCTTTTGCCGCCAGCCTGGGTCACGGTCCGGAAGCGCTGACGCATATCTTTGGCTTTGCACCCAAACTGCGGTCGGAGAGGTGCGCCTTGATTGGGGTTCGCGATTTGGATGCGCGCGAGCGGCAAGTGGTTCGCGGCTCCGGCGTCAGCGTTTTCACCATGCGGGAGATCGACGAACTGGGCATGCGCATCGTGATGGAGCGCGCCATCACCCTCGCTTCGCGAGGGAGCGCGGGGTTCGTGGTATCCTTCGACATGGATGTCGTCGATCCCGATGAAGCGCCGGGCGTGGGCACGCCGGTGCGCGGGGGGATTACCTTCCGCGAGGCGCACCTGGCCATGGAGATGATCGCCGATAGCGGAAAAATGCTTGCCTTTGAACTCGTCGAGATCAATCCCATCATTGACGTCATGAACAAAACCGCGATTCTGGGTGTCGGATTCACAGCCTCCGCATTGGGAAAGAAGATTCTGTGACCAGGAAAATCCGCGTCGGCATTCTGTTCGGCGGACGTTCGGGCGAACACGACGTATCGCTCCAATCGGCAGCCTCGGTGATCAATGCACTCGATCCGGCGAAGTATGAACTCGTGCCCATTGGCATCACTCGCGAGGGACATTGGCGGGTTGGTTCCGGGGCCGTGCACCTCCTGCCGCAAGTCCTCGAAAGTGGCGATCCTGTTACTCCTTCGGTGGATCCTTCCGGTCCCAAGCTTCTGCCGCTGGCGCACTCGGTTCCGGGCCCGAATTCGCGGCCGGAGGTCGATGTCGTCTTCCCCGTTCTTCACGGGACCTTTGGCGAAGATGGAACAGTCCAGGGGCTTCTGGAACTGGCGAATGTTCCCTACGTCGGAGCCGGCGTGCTTGCCTCCGCAGCAAGCATGGATAAGGATGTGATGAAGCGCTTGTTTCGTGACGCAGGTCTTCCCGTTGTTCCGTGGGAACTCATCCTGCGGGCGGACTGGGAAAGCCATCCCGACGCCGTGCGCAAGCGAATTGAAAAGGGATTGCGCTATCCGCTGTTCGTGAAACCTGTGAACATGGGTTCTTCGGTTGGGATCAGCAAGGTCCATAGCCGGCGCGAGCTGGCGGCCGGATTGAATTTGGCCGCACAGTACGACCGGAAAATTCTGGTGGAAAAAGGAATCGACGCCCGCGAGATCGAATGCTCCGTGTTGGGAAACGATCACCCCCAGGCCTCCGTGCCGGGGGAAGTTGTGCCGGTTAACGAGTTCTATGATTACGAGGCGAAGTATATCAAAGAGGGTTCGGAGCTCGTCATCCCGGCGCAACTCACGGCCCGGCAGACCAAGCAGGTTCGGGAAGTGGCCATCCGCGCGTTCCAGGCCGTAGACGGCGCCGGCATGGGGCGGGTGGACTTTCTCCTCGATCGCAGATCAGGAAAGGTCTATCTGAACGAGATTAATACCATTCCTGGCTTCACCTCCATCAGCATGTATCCCAAACTCTGGGAAGCGAGCGGCATTCCATACTCCCAGCTTCTGGACCGCCTGATCGAACTGGCTCTCGAACGCCACCGGGACAAATCGCGCACGCAATTCACCTACTCGCCAAAGTCCCACAACTGAGGTTTCATTCCCTACGCATCGCTGCATCTCTTGACATGGATTAGCAAGCCATGGTATTTAACTATCTGGTTAGTTAAATGACGAAACGGGCTTCCCAAAGGGATATTCCGGCACACGCAAGGCACCGCGACAGCGTTGAGACGCGGGCTACGATCCTGAAGGCGGCGGAGCGCATTTACGCCGAGGTTGGTCTGGCGGGCGCGCGTACCGAAGCCATCGCCGCAGCCGCCGGTGTAAACAAAGCCCTGCTCTATTACTACTTCAAGAGCAAGGAAGGGCTTTACCAGGCGGTCGTGGGATCGCAATTACAGCAATTCCAGCAGCAAGCACGGGAGGTGCTGTCGGCAAAGGGTCCGTCGGGGCCCATCCTCTTGCGCTATGTGAGCTATCACTTTGACTTTATCGGGACTCACCCCAATTTTCCTCGCATCTTTCAGCGAATGATGATGGAAGGTGATCGCGCTCTGGAGCGGATGATTCGCGAGCACTCAATTCCGCTCAAGAGGCTATTGGTGTCGGTGCTGGAGCGGGGAATGAAAGCGGGAGAATTCCGGCGCCTGGACAAGGGGCACACCATCGTTTCGATTGCCGGGTTGGCGGCGCATTATTTCAATATCGCTCCGGCGATCCGCATGGTTACCGGTCAGGACCCTTATAGCAAAGCCAACTTAGCCACGAGGAAAGCCGAGGTTTTGAGGTTCATTCGCTACGCGCTCTTTCGTAATCGGGAGGCTGTTGAGTAATGAAGCGCAAGATTATTCTACCCATTCTGATCGTACTCATTCTTAGTGGCGGAGTCGTCTACTACAAAGCTGTCACGCGGCCACAACCCCTTGTCCTGACCGGCATCGTTACTACCAACGACGTGGTTGCCAGCTCGCAAATTCAAGGGCAGCTTGCGCAGGTGCTGGTGAAGGAAGGTGATACGGTGCAGGCCGGGCAGTTGCTCGCGGTGATCGCACCCGAGGAATTGCGCGCCGATGAGTCGTTTTACCTCCACACCGAACGAGGAACGGCTTCGCAGGTCACGGAAGCCGAGGCAGCGCTTAAATTCCAGGAGGAGCAGACCCGCGACCAGATCAAGCAGGCAGAGGCGGCGCTGGCAGCGGCGCTGGCGCAGGAAGACGAGGCCCAAGCCGACCTGGAGCTTGACCGTTTGAATTTCCAGCGTACCAAGGGGCTCTACGACCAGAAGATTGATTCGCAGCAGGCGCTGGATCAGGCGCGAGCGGCCTTTGAGGCGCAACAGGCGCACGTCGAGTCGCTCCGCAAGCAGGTGGAATCCCAGCGCGCAGCCGTTGCCCTAGCCCGGTCCAACGAAGACCAGATCGCCGTGCGGCGAAGCCAACTGCAAGCCATGGAGGGGCAACAGGCGGCTGCCGGCGCGCAGATGTCGAAGGCGCAGGTTCGCCTGGACTATACGGAGATTCACGCTCCCATCGCCGGCATCATTTCCGTGCTCGCCGCTCGTCAGGGTGAAGTGGTGAACATCGGCCAGCCCATTGCCTCGATTGTGAATCCTGATGATCTTTGGGTGCGCGCGGATGTGCCGGAAACATTCCTTGATCGCATCCGTCTTGGCGACCACATGCAAGTGCGTTTTCCCGATGGATTAGAGCGCGAGGGGACCGTTTTCTATCGCGGGGCGGACGCCGACTACGCCACTCAGCGCGATGTGAGCCAAAGCAAGCGGGACATTAAAACCTTTGAACTCCGGTTTCGATTCGACAACAGCGACCGCCGGCTGTGGCCCGGCCTGACCGCTTACGTAACCTTGCCGCCGCAAGACGTCCACTAACCCCCTCCGGGTAACTGGATTTGAAACGATGGAACCGTTGCCTATACAGCCCAAAACGATCGTCGCGGTGGAAGTCGAACACTTGCGCAAGTGTTTCGGCAGTTTTTGCGCCGTCGATGACGTGAACTTTTCGGTGGGGCACGGTGAAGTGTTCGGCCTGCTCGGTCCGAACGGCGCGGGCAAATCCACCCTGATCCGTGTGCTTACCACGCTTTTGCCCCCCACCTCCGGCGTGGCGCGCATTCTCGGCTTTGACGTCGTTCGTGATGCCGACCAGGTGCGCAAATGCATTGGGGTTATTCCCCAGGCCATGACGTCCGATCTTGATTTAAGCGCCATGGAAAACATGCAGATCTATGCCAAGCTCTACAGTGTTCCCCGCGAGCGCCGCATCAAGGTGGCCAAAGAACTCCTGGAAGCAGTCGATCTGCTTCCTTGGGCGGATAAACTGGTGAAGAATTTTTCCGGTGGCATGCGGCGGCGTTTGGAAATCGCCCGCGGGCTGGTGCATGAGCCGCGCATCTTCTTTCTGGACGAACCCACCACGGGCCTCGACCCTGCCTCCCGCGTGGGAGTGTGGGAAATGCTGATGCGGCTCAAGAAAGAACGCGAATTGACGATCCTCCTGACCACCCATTATATGGATGAGGCTGACAAGCTCTGCGATCGCATTGCCATTGTGGACCATGGGAAGCTGATGGCGCTGGATTCACCGCTCAAGCTGAAGGCTTCCATCCCCGGCAACAACGTCCTGGAAGTCGGTTTTTCGCGCGTTCCGGAAGGATGGCTCCAAACCATGCAAAACCTCCCGGACGTGCAAGACGTGAAGTCTGACGACCACGTGTTCCGCATCGGCTCCGATAACGGTCCGAAGACCACCGTGGCGCTGCTCGAGGCGGCCCGTGACGCGCAAATTGAGGTGACGTCGCTTTCCGTTCAAAGCACCTCGCTCGACGATGTGTTCATGCATTACACCGGCCGACAGTTGCGCGACGCCTTGCAGGATGCGCTCGGCTACAATCCCCCTGTTATCCGTAGAGGGCTATGAATCGAATCCTGGCACTGGTGGAACGCGACTTGCGCAAGTTCATACGCAGCCCCACGCTCATCCTGGTGTCGATGGTGATGCCCATCGTGCAATTGGTGGTCCTGGGGTACGCATTTGGCGGGAAGATCCGGGACCTGCGCGTGGGGGTGGTGAATCAGGATCAGGGCATGCCCACCATAAAGCTGCGGGAAATGTGCGGGGCCATCGCCGCCAACGCAAAGACTTTTGAAACGGTTGATTACAGCGACATCCAGAAGGCCACGCAGGATTTGCGGGATGGTCGAATCAATGGGGTCTTGAATTTCCCGCCGGACTATTCGCGCCGGGTATTGGCCAAGGATGCGCCGCAAGTGGCGCTCATTGAAGACAACACGGACAACTTCGCCGTCGACGCCCTGGAGGCTGGGTTTAGCGAGATTGTGGGCACCTACAATCAAGGTGGCGCCCCGCCGCGCGTCCCCAGTGGAGTCACGCTCTCGGTGGTGGAGATCTATCCCTACGTTCCCTATATCCAATACCTCCTGGCGGGCTCGATTGTCATGGCGATTTTCGTTTCCGCAATGATCGGTGGGGGTATTATCTATATTGATGATAAAGCGCGCGGGCTCCATGAAGGTTACCTGGTTACGCCGATTTCCAAACTTGAGCTGATCATGGGCTTCAACCTCTCCGGAACGGCGAAGGCGGTGTTGGCCGGGATCGTCCTGACCACGGTGGGATCCGTCATTGCCGGAATACCCAATCCCTTGGAACCCATCCGCCTGCTGAAGCTTCTGCTGGTCATCGTCTTGACCTCGCTGGCTCTGATCAGCATGATGTTTTTCCTGATGGTCCGCGTCAATGACCCCCTGGTGCCACGTGCCACTTTCGGTGTGCTCAACACGCTGCTGTACTTCCCCAGTGGCGCCGTCTACCCCATCTACGGATTTCCTGCCTGGATGCGGGTCATTTCCAGATTTGATCCCTTTACCTATGCCGTGCATGCTTTCAAATCCCTGCTGCTCAAGAACACGGGAATCATGGCAATTGCCGGGGACCTGACTTTCCTGGCGGTGTTCACCCTGGCGATGGTGGTTGCGGAAACCCTCCTTTTCAAGCGCTCCCTTTAATCCTCCCCTTGGCAATCCGCCCCCGCATCCAACATAATGTGGGGGCTCGGGAGTGTGGTGATACTCCTTGCTCCTGGGGAAGGACCGGCCATGACTCTTTTTGACGCCACACCGCCCAAACCACCTCGAAAGATAGGACGCTACATTCTGATAGCTCTGGCCGTTATCATCGTTGGCGGGGTGGGCTATATCGCCTTTCATAATTTCCGTGAGGAACGAGCCGTCTCGCACTTCCTCACCACGCTGGAGCAGGGTAATTACCGTGAAGCCTACCGGCTTTGGCAGCCCAGCGACACATACTCTTACGCGGATTTCCTGCACGACTGGGGTGAGCGCGGCGACTACGGAAAAATTCGCACCTTCAAAATTCTGGGGTCGCGATCCAAAGGCACGCAGACCGTTATTGTCACGGTCACCATAAATGACGAGGAACCACCGCGCGATCTTGTGGTTGACCGCAAAACCAAAGGGCTGGCCTTCTCCCCCTTCTGAATTGTGGGAGCGCCAGCCCACCCTTTGGACCCTCGCTCGAAGGCGCGTGAGTTGAGCCTCCCCGAAGTCCCTTGACCAAAATGTTGGAATGTATTGCGTCATGCGGATTTTGCCAGGACATCGTCAACGGCATCCTTCACCTGGTCGAAGGTCACGGATAGAATGCACTCGGGCCGGGCGAACTTGTAGCAACGGTCGCCGGGGCAGGGGTTGCAGTCGAATGGATTTTGCACCACGCGCGCGCCGAGATTGGAAGCTTGGTTCGGCCAGGGTCCCCAGATGGGGGAACTGGAAGATCCAAAGATGACCACCACGGGCCGGCCGAGAGCTGCGGCCATGTGGGCAGGCCCACTATCATTTCCCACAAACAAGCGTGCCCTCGCCAGCGCTGCGGCAAACTGCGCCAGGCTCATGCCTTGCAAGCGCCGCAGGGGCGCGCCCGCGGCCTTCTCTACGGCATCGAGCACCGGCGCTTCTCCTGGTCCGCAGGAATAGATGGGGACGATGCGGGCTTGGCGCTCCAGGTATTCACCAATTCGCGCGAATCCATCCGGCGCCCATTCCTTGGTCTTGTACGACGCGGTGGGATGGATGATGGCGTAAGGCTGTACTGCGGCGATGCCCAGGCTGGCGCGTTTAGCTTCCCACCAGAAGGCATGCTCCGCTCCGAAGAAGATCTGGGCGCACGGGATCTCCCTTTGCGGCAGGCCTAGGTGGAAAAAGGCTGCAGCCTGATGTTCCGCCGTGTGCAATGACGGCTTGTTCAGAATGGTGCGCGCGTCCGGCACCAGAATGTTGTAGATGCTCGCTCCTCGATAGTGTGCAAAACCCACGCGCCAGGTGGCGGCGCTGCCGCGCGTAAATAGCCGGCTGGTGGGACCGCCGTGCAGGTTCACGCAGAGAGAAAAGTCGCGGCGGCGAACTTCACGAAGAGCGGCTAGGCGCGTGTAATAGGTGCGAACTCCGCTGCCTTCCCCGGGATAGAGAATCTCCTCCACCGCCGGGTTCCCCTGCAACAGTTCGCGAAAGCGCGATTCCACCATCACGGAGATGCGCAGGTCAGGCCGCCAATCCTTGAGCAGGCGCAGCGTGGGCGTGAGCAGAATGATGTCGCCGATGGACCGGAGGCGAAGGATGAGGATCCGCGCCCCGACCGGGAGTTCGGGAAGAAGGGAAGCCGCGTTCATAGGATCTTAGATTGCGTTACTCCGCTTCAACCTTGGCGTCTTCGATGATCATGTCGGGGATATCGTCTTTGATGGGGTAGACGCGCCGGCATTGGGCGCACTTCAGGCCCTGCCCATCGGGTGTGAGCTGAACAGGCGCCTTACACGCCGGGCAAACCAGAATATCCAGCAGTTCCTGCGGTACAGCCATGCATAACCTCCAACCGCGGCAAATCCAGTAGACGTCGCTTGTCGCCGTCTCCTTCGTCCGTTTCCAATGCCAATAGACGTGCTTCATGGTCAAGCGCAATGATGCGCACATAACGGCCAAGTTGCCGAATTTCTTTCTCAGTCTTGAGTTGCATCGGAGCGATCAATTCTACAGCGTGAGTAAGTGCTTCAAGGCGTTCATCAATGCTCATCGCAGTATCTCCGGCGATTATTATACCCGATTCGTTTCCCCTCTGCTCTCTTCCCCTGGTCCCCTTGTTGTATCGTTGTCATGAAGGTTCATATTCCTCTGGGTGTCTCTCCCGGCTGTCATTGGTGTTTTCCCAGGGCGATATTTCCATCTGCAAAACGCAGTTCACATTGCGCCACGAAGGTGGATCGATTTTCCACACCGCCAGAATCGCGGAGCCCTGGTACACGCGCTCAAATCCCAACTCCGATTGCGAAATAGTTTCAATGGGCACGATCCACCAGCACGCCTGCGGCCGGGTCTCGATGGTGATCTTGACGCGCTGCCACTCGTCCACGACGGTCAGCTTGGCAGAACCGATTTCGCCGCGGAACTCCAGCGGGCGGTGAACATCCTTCGACAGGAAATAGCGATCGTGGGCGTCGGGAGCGAGAAGGTTCAGGACGAGTTCCAACCCCAAGGCCATTCCGGAGGGGCAGGAGCGGTCAGTGTTCAGCGAAGAGCGGCATTCAATCCGCCAGGTGGAACCGGAAACTTTGGAAGCTAGTGATTTGAGGGCATCCACCCTCATCACGCAGCTGTTTACATCGATGTCCGCGGCCGTGCGGAATTCCATCGCCGCGCCGGGCGCCTTAACGGGCGTGGCTTTCCATGCGCCTCGCGCCAGGGTCTCATTCTCCTCCAGTCGGAGGAACTCAAAGTCCTTCCAGGTTTTGGCGCTGGGGAAAACATAGGTGCGAAAGGCATGCCGCGCATAACGGTCATAGCGAAGCAATTCATCCAGATGAGATTCTTTGCTGAGCACCTGATCGTGGATGGAAGCGGGACCTTCGCGCGGCGCCTGTTTGGAAGAAACCTGTTTCCGTATGAGGTCGTGGTAGGGCTCGGGCCGC
>PLWR01000122.1 GCA_003165615.1 Acidobacteriota bacterium
AATGGTGATGATTACCCCACCCAGGCGGATGGCGAAGTAATAAAGAAAAAGTCCCAGAGTGGAGATTATGCCTGCGCCCACAAAGGCCATAATAGCGCGCCCACCGATGTAGCGGGATGACCCTGGCCGCATCTGGCCAAAAGTCTTGTTGCGCCAAACCAGAATAATGCCCATCAGCAGGCTGGGCAGCCCGCGAAGCACGGGGCCCACCAGCGGATCGACGGATTGCACCCCCAGCCGGTCAAAGATGCTGGCCGAGGCGTAGCCCAGCACGGTGCCAAGCGCCCAAGGCTCGCCGCGACGGCGCTCTCCGGGAGCAGGATTGACTTCGTTTGGGGATGAGGTATTTTCCATGCTCGCAATTTCAAAAACACCGATTCAACGAATAAATAACAATTATATCTGCTGGAGGACGCGTTTGGGCAAGCTTTATCGCAGGCGGGCTGGGTGGCTGCGCCTGAGTTGGCATGGTCCACTGTAACATTGGCGAGTGCGTATGGGCAGGATGTCGGCGCCAAAGTGGGCGGGATACAATCTGGCCCCCTTGAGACCGTAGCCGCCACTTTGCCAGCTTGAGCAATCCGCTGTAAGGTGATAAATTTAGACTGGAAGCAAAACCTTCGGGGCAGGGNNACGAGTGACGAGTGACAAGTGACGAGTCTTAGGGCTCTTGCTTGTCAATCATCACTCGTCACACATCACTGCTTTTTGCCCCCCAGGATCCGGTGAAACTCCGGGGCCGACGGTACAGTCCGGATGAAAGAAGGTTAGGCCGGTCTACGTTTACCGGACATTGCTGCCCTCGTGATGAGCGGGGGTGGCCGTCCACTATTACGTCTGCCTGCGCCAACCATCCCTCCTCCTGCCCCCACCATGAGGCTATTTCTTTGGGACCCACAATCGGACGAAGTTCTGTTTTCTGCGCAGGGCGCGCGTTTGCAATGCTGTTCGCGTTGATCGTTATTTCTCTGGCTCCATGCCGCCTTCAGGCGCAGAGCTGGAACAGTCTTCTGGAAGGATTGATAACCGATCCCAGTGGCGCAGTGATTCCGCAGGCTGATCTAACCTTAAAAAACACCGCTTCGGGACAGGTTCGGCACACCCTCACGAACGCGCAGGGTTTCTACACCTTTCCGCTGATACCCGTGGGCGCTTACGATTTGACCGTTGTCGCGCCCGGATTTGCCCTCCGCACAGTGCGCGGGATCTCGCTGCAGGTAGGGCGCTCCGACCGGATTGACCTCACGCTGCAACTCGGTCGAGGGCAGTCTTCCGTGCAGGTGGATGACCGTCCGCCACTGGTGCAGGCTGCCTCACCAGCGATCGGCGACGAGATTTCAAATCAACGGGTCAATTCCCTGCCCTTGAATGGACGCCAGTTTTCGCAACTCGCCTTGCTGGCCGCCGGAGCGGTTCCACCCTATCCCAATGGCGCCACCCAACAATTCAACACTCCCGCGCTGGGATTGGGTTTTTCCGTGGACGGCCAACGCTCCGAGCGCAACAACTTCTCGCTGGATGGTATTACTCTGATCGAACCCTTTGCGAACAGCCTCACCGCCAGCCCCTCCACTGACGCCATCCGCGAATTCCGCGTGGTGGAGAGTTCGTACGCGGCGGACCAGGGAATTGTCTCCGGCGCCCAGGTGAATATCGTGAGCCGGTCCGGCTCCAATGTTTTTGCGGGCACGGCTTATGAATTTCTCCGCAATAGCGCGCTTGACGCCAAAAACTTCTTCGATGATCCTACGCTCCCCATTCCACCTTTCCGGCAGAATCAATTTGGGGCAAGCTTCGGTGGTCCCATTCGCCGCGACCGTACGTTCTTTTTTGCCCAGTATGAAGGATTCCGGATTCGCCAGAGACTCACCAACACCACTTTGCTGCCTACGGCATCTGAGCGCGAAGGCGACTTTAGCGGAATCAATCCTGCCACTGGCCAGCCTTTTCCTGCGATCATCAATCCTTCCACGGGTCAGCCATTCTCCGGCAACCAGGTCGCTCCAGCGGACATGAACGCTCTCTCCGTCGCGCTTCTGAACCGCGTCCCGCTGCCGAATCAGCCGAATGCAGCGCTGGGCTCTGATAACAGCATTGATACGGGCATGCACAGCTTGACGGCCAATCAGTTCACTGCTCGTATTGACCACCAGGTGAACTCCAAAGAGCAACTCTTTGGGCGCGTGCTGGTGTCACGCGATACGCAAACCATACCTTTCGTGCCAGACAGCTTCGCCAACAATCCCTCCGCGCCGCCGGGATTTGGCGATGACGTGCGGGACTCAGGCGTCAACCTTGCGCTTGGCTTCACGTCCATTTTCCGGCCGACGCTGATCAATGATTTCCGGTTCGGTTATTCCTTTTACGATGGCACCAAGCAGGGGCAGAACATTCACAGCGGCTTCTTGCAGTCGCTCGACCTCACCCGCGCCGCGGGCACAACCAACGATGGTATTCCCGCCATCGATATTCCCGGCTATGCCGATCTGGGTGACAGCGACATCTTCCAGCCCGAGGACCGCAAAAACCACACCTTCCAATTCACCGATAGCCTGGTGTGGGTGAAAGGGCGGCACACCTTGCAGGTGGGCGGCGACCTGCGCCGGCTGCGACTTTCCTACCTGGTGGAAGATTTTGGCCAGGGCATCTTTCAATTTGATGATGGGGCAAGTTCGGTTTCAGGCACGGCATATACGGATTTCCTGCTGGGCAGGCCGTTCCTTTCCTACGCCCAGGCGGGCAATTCCGGCGGCAACGACCGCTTGAATTATGCGGGGCTCTACTTCACCGATGAGTTTCATTTCACCCCGCGCTTGAGCCTCACCTACGGACTGCGCGAGGAGTTCTATTCGCCCGCCGTGAATGTTGATGGGCGAGCGTCGATTCTGGATCCCACTGACGCCTCGCGGTTTATTGTGCTCAATAACCACGGCCAGGCCGCCTCACTTACATCAAGTCCCTTCATCCAGCAGCTTACTTCTCTCTACGGTTTGCAATTCGAAACCTCGCAACAGGCCGGCTTGCCGAATTCGCTGATTAAGCCCGATTGGAATAACTGGGCGCCGCGCCTGGGGTTTGGCTATGACCTGACGGGCGACGGAAAGAATGTGCTGCGCGGAGGAGTTGGCGTTTTCAATTCGCTCATGGAACTTGACTACACGGCGGAAACGCGCCTGAGCGCGCCGCTTACCGAGTTCCTTCTGGGCCTTGATTTATGCCGCTTTTATGGTCCCGGCGCCTGCGGGCAATCTTATGCGCCACAAATTCTCACCTATCAACTTGGCTTCGCGCTCGGCAACCAGGAACCCACAGCCATCTCCTCACCGCCGGACATCCGCAATGGGTACGTTTATGAGTGGAGTTTATCTTACGAGCATGCTATTACCCATCATACTGTTCTTTCCTTGAGTTATACGGGATCCGATGGGCACAAACTTCCCCGCCGCGGATTGCAAAACCAGGGCGTGCCGAATCTTCCCGGCGAGCGTCTGGGATATCACCCGCAGCCCGGGTCCAACCAGTACATCCGCGATACCGATGTGAACTCCAACTACAACGGGCTGGTGGCACGGCTGGAGCGCCGCTTTTCCGGGGGACTCTCGTTTGTTGCGGCATACACTTACGCCAAATCCCTGGACACGGCGTCTGGACTGGACGGCACGGACCAACCGCAGGATAATTACAACATGCGTGCCGAATATGGCCTTTCCGACTTCGACATGCGGCAGCGAGTCTCGCTTTCAGGGGTGTGGCAATTGCCCTTCGGGGCCAAAAACAGATGGGCGCAAATAGGCGTTGCAAGCCGCCTATTCGGCGGATGGCAAGTTGCCAACATCATTGCGCTGCAAAGCGGACAACCGCTGACCACGGTGCTCGCGACCGCCCTGAGCGGGACGCAATCGAACGGGACCGACCGGCCGGACCTGGTTGCCGATCCCAATCTGCCCACTGGCCAACGCGGCCCGAGCCACTGGTTCAATACCAGTGCCTTTGCCGCCCCACCGATTTACACGGACGCGCAAGGGTCCTACAGCATTCCTGGCAACGAAGGCCGCAATGTTGTCACGGGCCCCGGCCTGGGAAGCTGGGACGCGACGCTGGAGCGGCGCTTCCGCCTGCGCGAGAATTTGAACCTGGATTTTCGCACCGACTTCTTCAACCTCACCAACCACCCGAATTTCAATCGTCCCGGCTTAATTGTTGGAACCACACAGTTTGGAGAGATCTCCTCCGCCGATAATTCGCGGCAGATCCAGTTCTCCCTGCGATTAAATTGGTGAAGATTTGCTCCCGCACGAAATTGAGTAACCTTTTGCTTCAATCCTGCGTCAAATGCTTTGAAGGGCAAGCATTAGCATAGGAGGCTAGCAACTGTATGAAAGTGAAAGGGAGAAGTTTGTTCGTCGGGTCTTTGGCCACGATTCTATTGTCCACGTGTGTTGGATTCGCGGCCGGAGGTTCACATAAATCATCCGAACGTCGGACAGAGGTAACGTTCCCAACCACCACGAAGCTCAACAACGGTAGTACGCTGGCGGCGGGAACCTATCAAATGGCAGTCCCGGATAATTCCCAGACGCCTGCCGTGACTTTCTCACAAGACGGCAAGGTTGTGGCCACGATCGAGGCCAAAGTTGTAACGGGAGAGAAAAAGAACGACGCGACTGAAATCGACAGCATCAATCAAGGCGACGCGCAGACGTTGACCTCCATTCATCCCGCGGGATGGAACGAAGAAATCGTCTTTGGTTCGGATGCGCAGGACATGTCCCACTAAAACCATGAAGCGGCAAAGGCTTCAGCTGGGGGCGGCCGAAAGGCCGCTCTCATTTTCCCACTGAGCGCCAATGATCCCCGGCATTCGTCAGGAATGGCCGGCAGGAGGATGCAGCACATGGATCAAGAAAAACGTCCGTTGGCTTGCAAGGCATGCGATGGTTTGGGATTTCGAATCGAAGCGCGCGGTGGATCTTTTGCCACCTGCACCCGCTGCAACGGAACAGGTGAGGATGAGCCGGCGCGAACCACAATCCCTAATCGTCAAGCGTTGAGAGATCGCCGGTTGGCAATCCGAGTTCCCACGCTTTCAATACCCTGCGCATGATTTTTCCGCTTCGCGTCTTGGGAAGCTTTTCGCGGAATTCAATCTCGCGCGGCGCGGCGTGCGCGGCCAATTTTTGCTTCACGTATTTTTGGATCTCTTCCTTCAGTTCATCGCTGGGGGTGTATCCATCGCGCAGTGAAATAAACGCCTTGATGATGTGACCGCGCATCAAATCGGGCTTGCCAATTACGCCCGCTTCGGCAACGGCGGGGTGCTCCACCAGGCAGCTCTCAACCTCAAAGGGTCCCACATTTTCGCCCGCCGTAATGATCAGGTCGTCCACGCGCCCCTGGAACCAGAAATAGCCGTCCGGGTCCTTATAAGCGCTATCGCCGGTGACATACCAACCCGGAATGCGGAAATAGGACTCATAGCGCTCCGGCTGTTTCCAGATCGTTTTCATCATGCCCGGCCACCCGGGCTTTACCACCAGGTTGCCGAGAGTATTGGGTGGAACTTCCTTCCCCTCGTCATCGACGATGGTGGCGTACACCCCAGGAATAGGCCGTCCCATCGAGCCGGGGCGGATAGTCATGGCGGGATAATTCGAAACCAGGATATGACCTGTCTCGGTCATCCACCAATTGTCATGGATCCGCCGCCCGTAGGTTCGCCAGCCCCACCACACCACTTCCGGATTCAGCGGTTCGCCCACGCTCAGCACATGCCGCAGGCTGGAAAGATCGAATCGTTGCGCCACGTCTTCACCCGCTGCCATCAACATGCGGAAAGCTGTGGGAGCGCTGTACCAGATGTTAATGCGAAAGCGCTGAATGGTCTCGTACCAATCGGCGGCATTGAATCTGCCGCCTCTGATTAAGTTGGTGGCGCCATTGAGCCATGGTGAAAAAATGCCGTAAGACGTTCCCGTTACCCAGCCGGGGTCAGCGGTGCACCAATAAATATCGTCTTCTTGCATATCGAGCACCCAGCGGCCGGTCATCAGGTGCCCCAGCATCGCCTTTTGCACGTGCAGCACGCCCTTGGGTTTTCCCGTCGAGCCCGAGGTGTAGTGCATGATGAGCGGGTCATCGAGCGTCAGCCACTCAATTTCCGTCCGGTCGTCAGCCTTTTCCATCAGGGCTTCGTAACTCTTCTGCCCCTCCCCCAATTCACCCGGTGAGGCGCCCACCAGAATGATGTGCTTCAAGGCGGGCAGATCGTATTGCGGCACGCGCTCCACCAGAGCCGGCGATGTCACCAAGGCCACGGCTTCCGCATTGGCCATGCGATCCCGAACGGCATCTTCCATAAAGGCTTCAAAGAGCGGGCTGGGAATCGCGCCGATTTTCAGAATGCCGAGGATGGCGATGTAAAGCTCCGGCCGGCGCCCCAGGAACACGAACACTCGGTCGCCCTTGCCCACGCCCAGCTTGCGCAGGACGTTGGCGAAGCGGTTCGATTGCAGCGACATGTCCTCAAAGGTGAATCGTTCGGTGCGTTCCTTATCGGTGAAGATCAGGGCGAGTTTATTGCGGCGGCCACGCGTCAGGTGACGGTCAATGGCCTCATGCGCCATGTTCACCTTGCCGGTCTTGGACCAATCAAACTCGTCGTAGACATCTTCCCAGCGGAACGACGCGGCGCGCGCGTCATAGTCCTTGAGATGGTGGGTATGGGGATCGTCCAGCGGCAGCAGAACATTATTCATGTCAGACATGGGTTTCGTGGCCATTAGGGAAACCTCGTTTGGAATTGTCGATTGATAATTGCCGATTTTCGATTTTCGATTGCTGATTGACGATTGAAAAGGCAGTAAATGTAGCGCGGACCTGTTTTTTAGGTCCGCGGCTTTTCCCTGTCAATCGGGACGGACGAAATACCAGCAACCTTCTCAAGCCCTTTAATGACCGCTTCATTTGTGATAGGGGAAAGGCCGAAGTGGAAATTTTGCATGTTCTGCTTGAACTCAGCAAACCATGGCTCGCCATCAATTCGAGTCCTCTCGCCCAGATAAGCACCTTGTCTGCCCGAGGCCCTGTTTTCGCCATTCTCATTGTTCATTTCGACGTTATCAACCATAAACCATTCAATCAAGTAATAGTGGTAGGTGGGTTTGGCCTTTTCGCCGGCGATTAACCACACACGTGCTCTGTTGGGCAATCTAAGGTTCTTGTGCGAGAAAATCCCGAAGCAGGCAAGGGGCTTTTCTGGCCACCCCCGTTCTTTGATCTTGTGGTATTGAACCCAGTCCATCGTCACCTGATCTGCGGATGACATCCTGACTTCACCTCCATCAGGAATTATTAAATGACCTTACTGAAAACTAATCACTGATAGCTGAATCACCCGGGGTTCAATCGAAAATCGAAAATCGTCAATCGGCAATTCTGTACGCTTCGTCCAGCAATTCGATGACGTGCAGCACACGCCGTTGGCCGCCCTCGCGCTTTACTCCCGCGCGCAACTGCAACAGGCAGCCGGGATTGGCGGTTAGAACCAATTCCGCCCGGGTCTCAGCGATGCGGCGCATTTTGCCGGCGAGCAACCGTTCTGACATTTCATTGTGCACGACGTTGTAAACGCCGGCGCTGCCGCAGCAGATATCCGCTTCCTTCAGCTCGATCAGTTCCAGTCCCGGGATGGCCGCCAGCAGCTTGCGGGGCGCGGTCCGGATGCGCTGCGCATGTCCCAAATGGCAGGGATCCTGATAAGTCGCCCGGACTTTCATTGTTCCCAGTTTCCGGTTCAAGTCAATCCCCGCCAGGAATTCGGTGACATCGCGCAACTTCGCCACAAAGGCCTTGGCCGGCTCGTGGAATTTCTTGTCCTCCTCCTCAAACAGGAGCGGATACTCCTTGAGAACGGAACCACAACCGGCGGCATTGGAAATGACGGCGTCAAATTCCCCCGCCAGAAATACCTCGATATTACGTTTCGCCAAATCGCGCGCGATGCCGCGAATGCCGGCGTGCACGTGCAATGCGCCACAGCATCCCTGGTTTCGGGGAATCACCACTTCGCAGCCGTTCCTGGTGAGCACGCGCACCGTGGCATCATTCAGGCGGGCAAAGGACAGGTTGGCGATGCACCCTGCGAACAATGCCACTCGGTAACGTTGCTTCCCTTCCGCGGGAAACGTCTTGCCCAGGCTTTTGTAAAAAAACGGATCCTCCATGCGTGGGGCGAGTTGCGCCACTTGCTCCAGTCGGCCGGGAAGCAGCTTCAGCACCCGCGAAGAAAGCACCAGCCTTTCCAGTCCGGAGCGCTGATACAAGCGCAACAGTTTCCCCACGAATTGCAGCCGTCCGGGATGCGGCAGGATTTCGTAATAAAACAGTTTGCGCAGCAAAGTAGTAAGCGGCGGGCGATGGTAATGCTGCTCGATCTGCCCGCGCGCTACTTCCACCAGCTTCCCGTACTCGACCCCCGAAGGGCACGCCGTTTCACACGCGCGGCAGTCAAGGCACAGGTCGATGTGACGAACGAAACTTTCGCCCATCGCGAGGCGCCCTTTCTCCACCTGAATCATTTGGTAGATGCGGCCCCGCGGCGAATCCATTTCCAGTCCCAGCTCGCGGTACGTGGGGCAGGCGTTCAGACACAGGCCACAGTGGACGCAACGGGAATAGTCCACCCAGCGCGGCGCCTCGCCCGCGCCGTAGCCGGAGCGCTTCTCCGTCGCTTTTTCCGCCGTTGCGGAGTCTGCGTTTTTCAAGGGATCAATCACTCAATCACCGTAGCGCTGACCTTGAGGTCAGCACTCAAATGCCGACCTCAAGGTCGGCGCTACATGCTTTCTCCAAACCTCTAAATGCCACCTACAAACCGCCCCGGCGACAGAACTTCCTGGGGGTCCCAGGCGGATTTCATCTTGCGCATGGCGGCAAGATCATCGCCACCCTTGCCCCAGACGTCCACACCGACCTTCAGGTCCGCCCGGCAATGTTCGATGACCAGCGAGCCCCTCAGGTCTGACGCCGCCTGGCGCAGGCGCGTCACCCAGCCCCCAATATTTGTGCTCAGCGTTTCCTGCAACGTACAGAGGTGGACAATTCCCACTCCCACCTGGGCGAAACTGGCCACCGCGATCCGCTCCGATTCGGCTTCCTGCTGCGCGCGGCTCAGAAATTCCTCGCTGGCCAGCAGCGGCAGCGCGGCCTTCAAAACGGTGGCGTCGCGGAATTTCGGTCGGATCCAATGAGCCAGGTTGGAAACCCGCTCCCACGCCGTCTCCGCATTCTCCCGTCGCCCCAACGTAGCACCTACCGCGGCGGCGAGCTGCCGGAGTTCCAACATGCAACGCTCAATGACCCGATGCGATCCTCCCAACTCAATCCACAATTCAGCCTCCGGCCGCTCCGGAGTCTGGATGGAATCCTCCAGCAGCGCGATTGCCTGCGCGTCGAGAAGCACCAGTCGCATGGCATCGAGGGGCGAGCGCAGGATGCTTCGGCGCAAGTCCCTGGCAATGCCCAGAGTGCCGGCCCGCATCGCAAATGTGGCGCGCTCCGGGGGCTTGGGGAAAAGCTTCAGGCAAGCCTCAACCATTACGCCCAGCGTCCCGAAGGAGCCCGTCAGTAGTTTCCCAAAATCATAGCCCGCGACGTTCTTCACGACTCTGCCACCCGTCTTGGCGATTTTTCCATCCGTGGTGGCAATTCGCAGTCCCAGAACCATGTCACGGGGGCCACCGAACCCCTGGCGCAGCGGGCCCGCCGCATTCGCCGCGATGATCCCACCGATGGTCGCATCCGCCCCGCCCCGGGGATCGAGTGGCAGCCACAGACCGTTCCGCCCGACGAGGGTCTGGAACTCCCCGAAGGTCATTCCGGGCTCGACGCTGATTGTCAGGTCCGCAGGCTCATAATGGATGACGCGATTCAATGCCCGCAAAGAAAGTGCGACATCATAGCGCCGGGAGGGATTACCCATTGAAACTTTCGTGCCATTGCCGCGGGGGATGATCGCCAAATGATGCTCGCTCGAGTAATGCAGGACCGCAGCCACCTGTTCTGCCGTGGCCGGAGAGACGGCGCAATCCGGAACCTTGCCATCCACCGCCAGATCTGCGCAGGCGAGGGGGTCCACCTGCACCCGCGACGGGCCCAGCAGCGCCGCCAAATCCGTCCGCACGGAATCTGCCGTCAGGGTCACGCCGCGCCTCCCCCCAGCAATCCCCCGCGGAGTTCCCCGCACATTTTCCCGGTGGGAAGAAGCTTCCCAGGATTCAACCGTCCCTGAGGATTGAACAAGTTTTTGATTCGGCCCATCAACTCCAAATCGACCTCCGAAAAAATAAGCGGCATGAGATCGCTTTTTTCCAAGCCCACGCCGTGCTCACCGGTTATCGAACCGCCCATTTCCACGCACCGCATGATAATTTCTTTAGCCGCCTTCACCACCAGCGCGGTCTGCTCCCGATTGCGCTCGTCATACAGGATGAGCGGATGTAAGTTTCCGTCCCCGGCGTGAAAGATGTTGCCAATGTGCAGGTCATATTTCTTTTCCAGGCTGCCAATGAAGTCCAGCATTTCCGGCAAGCGAGTGCGCGGGATGACGCCGTCCTGGACGTAGAAGTTGGGGGTGATGCGACCGAGAGCGCCGAAGGCCGTCTTTCTTCCCTTCCACAAAAGGTCGCGCTCCTCCGCCGATTTCGCCCGCCGAACCTCACGCGCCAGGTTTTCCCGGCAAACGGCCTCGATCTCGTCCGCGTGCTCTTCCACGGCTTCCCTGAGGCCTTCAACTTCGATCAGCAAGACTGCAGCGCAATCCTTGGGGTAACCGGCGTGCACGGCATCCTCCACGGCGCGCAGACAAAAGCCATCCATCATTTCCAACGCCGCCGGCGTGATACGCCGCGCCGTGATGGCTGCCACCGTGCGCGTGGCGCCCACCACCTCATTGTAGATCGCCAGCAGCGTCTTGACCGCCTCGGGCTTGCGAGACAATCGGACGGTGGCTTCCGTGACGATGCCGAGCGTGCCCTCGGAACCCACAAAGAGCCCCGAAAGATCGTAGCCCGGCTGGTCCCAATGGCTGGCTCCCGTGTGAATCACCTCGCCATCGGGCAGAACCACTTCCAGCCCCAGGACGTGGTTGGTGGTGACTCCATAAGCCAGGGTATGGGGGCCGCCGGAATTCTCCGCCACATTGCCGCCGATAGTGCAGGCCTTTTGGCTGGAGGGGTCAGGCGCGTAATAATAACCGTCATCCGCCACGGCCATCGAAAGGTCGAGATTCACCACGCCGGGCTGCACCCGCGCCCGCTGGTTTTCCAAATCAATTTCCAGAATCTGCTTCATGCGCGAAAAACCCAGCAGGATGCCGCCTTCTGTCGCCACTGAACCGCCGCTGAGTCCCGTGCCTGCCCCGCGCGCCACGAGAGGGAGATTGTGCCGCAACGCCAACTGGGCAATCTGCACAACGTGCTCCGTCTTACGGGGAAAAACCACGACGTCCGGTTGCCGCATGGAAGAAAGCGCGTCGTACTCGTAGAGCATCAAGTCTTCCTCGCGCCACAAGACGCCGTCCTCGCCCACGATCCTGGCAAGTTCTTTGGATAGCCCTTTAGATTTCATAGCGATGCCCGAGGGACTCGAACCAACGCGGGGAGAGGAAAGACAAGCCGGATAAAAATGCTGGAACCGTAGCCAACTCCGCCCCCAAAACCCTCCCGCGAAGTATATATCCCCCCTTGGGAACGGTCAACGCGCGGTCGGCAACAAATCCACCACATGGCGAAGCCTTAGGTCAAGGCAGGCTGCCCGGGCGGGCTGCACTCCCAGACCGGCAATGATAAATCCCGGCTGAGTGCATGTCCTTGACGGAAAGTTAACATTCCCCTTACAAAGACAGGGAACTTATTGTGCGAGTCATTCGTATAGCTGAATGAACGTGGAAACAGCGGGTGCCGATATACAAAGCAGAGGCTGAGTGGCGAACAAACAAGATTCGGGTTGCTCAACTTCTGCGAGACTTGCAAGATTGTAAAGTTAGAAAAAGCGCGGCGGCTTACCAAAAGTTCTGTTCTGCGTCGAAGAGGGAGACGTCAATTCGGACCGGCGGGCGTTCCGGTCGGTTACAGATCGAGGATCGCCAGAATCAACACCCAGGGCAACCACCAACTTCGAGGAGGATGGAAATGAGATTGAGGAAAACTTTGAGTGCCACGATTGTTGCGATGGCTTTCTTTGTCGCGGTAAGCGCCGCGGCCAAACCGAAGGATTCGAAAGATGTGCTCCTTCATTACGATGCCACGGTAGCTGGATCACACCTGGCAAGTGGCGATTACAACGTCACGTGGGAGGCCCACAGCCCCGCGGCAATGGTTTCCTTCCTGCAAAAGGGCAAGGTTGTGGTGACCGCCGAAGGGACCGTGGTGGATCGGGGAACAAAGTACCAGTCCAATCAGGTCGTATACACCGCGGATTCGAGTGGCGCCCGTGAAATCCAGGAAATCCGCTTCCGGGGATCGAGCGAAGTCATTGTATTCAAATAGCCGCACCCGTGCCGTTCCCACTGCCTGGGTCATGTCTTTGTCCTCAGAGGGAGTTCATCCTCAGGCGCTGCTCTGCCAGGGCGGAAGTTGAATTGGGTAATGGGGTTAGAACGGCACTTGCTGCTGACGCAGGGCCTGCAAGAGTTCGTTGGGCCTGCGGATGCAGTTGAGACTGGCGCCCCTGGAAGGCAATGCGGCTCGCGGAATTTGACTCGCGTCAATAAATCAAAGATATGTTCGGAGTCCTTGAGGCTAGGAGTATCGGCAATGGAACAAAATATCTTGACTTCAGAGTCGACCTCCGCCAAAATCACCTTTCGGGGCAAACCACAACCTAAAAGGAGAATCCAGATGAGATTGAGCAAAACTCTGTGTACCACGATTGTCGCGATGGCCATCTTTATCGCGGTCAGCGCCGCGGCCAAATCGAAGGATTACAGAACGGTGCTCCTTCATTATGATGCCACGGTCGCCGGATCACACCTGGCGAGTGGCGATTACAACGTCCAATGGGAAAACCACAATCCCGCGGCCACGATTTCCTTCCTACATGGAAGCAAAGTTGTGGCAACCGTCGAAGGGAAAGTTGTGGATCATGGGACAAAGTATCGGTCCAATGAAGTCGTCTACAGCGCCGGCGCCAATGGCGCGCGTGCGATCCAGGAAATCCGCTTTAGGGGATTGAGCGAAGTTATCGAATTCGAATAGTAGCACGCTCGGGGTTCGGGATACGTGGTCCGGGACTCGGGACTCGCTTTTAGAATCAGGGCACGTTTTGGGGATTCGAAGACGCCCTTCTGACTCCAGGAATCGGAGATTTGGATGACACCCGTACCCCGTGTCCCGAAACCCGAGTCCATGCTTTTCCCGTGGGCAAGCGCAGTCTCCCACGGTAAAATGCTATTGCATGGTTCCCATTCCCCTGACCGACCACATTCGACGGCGCACCTTCTGGACATTTACGTTACTCTTGATCGTCACAAACTTTTGGGCTTTCTTCATTGAGCTTTCTCTCGGCCCGCACTTGAACCGCTTTATCCTGCTAAACGGTTTGATTCCTGCCCGCTATTCCCCTGCCACCTTTTTCGACATTCCGGCAAGATTCACCATGGCTCCCATTTTTGTTTCCATGTTTCTGCACGGCGGATGGCTACACCTGCTGGGAAACATGCTCTTTCTCTTCGTGTTCGGGCGCAGCATTGAAGACCGTTTCGGCCACTTCCATTTCCTGCTGCTCTACCTGGTTTCCGGGGTCGCAGCCGCGGTAGTCCAAATCATCGTCAGCCCCGGATCCCGCGTCCCCACCATAGGTGCCAGCGGCGCCATCGCCGGGGTGCTGGGCGCGTATTTTATTTGTTACCCCGGAGCCCGCATCACCACGCTCATCCCGCTTTTCATTTTCTTCTGGACGGTTCAGGTCCCTGCCCTCCTGCTTCTTGGCTACTGGTTCTTGATTCAGTTTGTCGCGGGATTCCAGATGCTTTCGATCCAAACCGCCACGGCCGGCGGCGTCG
>PLWR01000624.1:0-1925 GCA_003165615.1 Acidobacteriota bacterium
ATTGGGCCATTGGGTCATCGAGTCATCGGGCCATTGGGTCATTGGACCATTGCTTCATCGGATGGTTGGCTCGATTCGTGTAAAGCCCCAAAGGGGCGGAATGACAGAGCCCAGGCCGCAGGACTGGGACTGACGCAACAAGAACAATTTTGGCGGAAAAGCCCTGAAAGGGCGTGATAAACCGCGACGTATGGCTTCCCGGAATGTTTCTTATTCCGCCCTTTCAGGGCTTGGTGGTGGTGCGGATCTCTAAACCCAGGCCGTTGGCCTGGGCTGCGTTATCCCGCCCCTTTGGGGCTGAGTCAAGCCTTCGTCTTAAGCTGAGAATGCCCCTTTTGGGGGCCACAGTAAGTTGCAAATCGTGGAAATTGAATGAGGCTGGGCTATCTACTGCGGGATTTGCCGGTTCTGCACTGCGGTGCCGACCCTGGGCTGGAGGTTTCTTCGCTCGCCTACAACTCGCGCGAGGTGCGGCCGGGGAGCCTCTTCTTTGCCATCCACGGGGAAAAAGCTGACGGGCACAAATACATTCCCCAGGCGCTGGAGCGGGGCGCTGTGGCCGTGGTGAGTGAGCAGTCTGCTCCACCGGAACTGGCGGCGCGATGGATTCAGGTGGCCGCAATTCGCCGGGCACTCGCGGACGCGGGACGCATTCTGCTGAATCATCCTGAGAAGAGCTTGCAACTGATCGGCATTACCGGCACCAACGGCAAGACCACCACAACGTATCTGGTGGAAAGCGTTCTGGCCGCGGCGGGAATCCTGAGCGGTGTCTTCGGCACCATTGAGTACCGGATGGGCGGCAAGGTGAAGGAAGCGAGCAACACCACGCCGGAGTCGCTCGATCTGCTGTCCTACTTTGTGGAACTGGAGAAAGCGGGGGGCAAGGCGGCGGTAATGGAAGTCTCATCTCATGCGCTTGCCCAGGAGCGCGTGTGGGGATTTCATTTCGCCGTCGCCGTGTTCACCAACCTGACCCAGGACCATTTGGATTATCACAAGGATTTGGAACATTACTTCCAGGCCAAGCGCCGCCTTTTTGAGGGGCAGGGCGCCCCGCCTCCCGATTGGGCAGTGATTAACACCGATGATCCCTGGGGCGCGCGCCTGCTGGAACTGCCCTATCCGAATCGTCTTACTTATGGTCTGAACGGCGACGCCCAAGTGACGCCCAAGCAAGTCGCGTCCAGTCCCAAGGGAACGGAAGCCGTCATCACGACCCCGGCGGGGAAGCTGCAAATCGTTTCTCCGCTATTGGGGCGCGCCAATCTGGCGAACATTCTTGCCGCGATTGCCACGGGGGTGGCCATGGGAATTTCGAGCGCAAAGATTGAGGAGGGCATCGCCAATCTTCACGCGGTGCGGGGCCGCTTTGAGCGCATTGACGAGGGCCAGCCCTTTCTGGTAGTGGTGGATTATGCCCACACCGACGACGCTTTGAAGAACGTCCTGAAGACCGCGCGCGAAATCACTCGCGATCGCCTGATTGTGCTTTTCGGTTGTGGCGGCGAGCGCGACCGCACGAAGCGTCCACGCATGGGCGAAGCCGCCGGCGCACTCGCGGATTTTGTAATTCTGACTTCTGACAATCCCCGCAGCGAGGACCCATTGCTTATAATGGCGGATGCCCTGGTGGGGTTGCAGCGAACGAGCAAGCCTTACATTGCGGAAGTCGATCGCGGCATTGCGGTTCGCAAGGCGCTGGAAGAGGCACGTGAGGGCGATGTGGTGGTTCTGGCAGGTAAAGGTCACGAGACCTATCAAATTCTCAAAGACGGTAAGATTGATTTTGACGACCGGGACGTGGCGCGCAGGGTCCTGGGGGAGATGGGGTACCGAAAATAATTGACGATCGCCGATTGACAATATTCGATTGGTCGGCGCGGAGGTCGATTGGAACTTACTTCCCTCGCCCCTTTGGGGGA
>PLWR01000624.1:1958-6361 GCA_003165615.1 Acidobacteriota bacterium
CCCACCGCCTCGCGGTCCCCCCTCTCCCCCAAAGGGGCGAGGGAAGAAGAATCGTTACGACGAATGAAGCTAACAATGGGGGAGGTAGCGGATTTCTTAGGAACATCCTCGGGCGTGGCGGACCGCTGCGTTGAGGGGTACTCCATCGATTCGCGCTCGCTCTTGCCCGGCCAGCTTTTTTTCGCCATTCGCGGACCGCGATTTGACGGGCACCAGTTTGTAGGTCAGGCGCTGGAACGCGGCGCCGCCGGCGTGGTCGTAGAGGAAGCTTATTGTTCCAGCGCTTCGGTGGAATGGCAGCCAGCGTTGCTGGCAGTGGCCGACACGCGCGCAGCACTGCAAACACTGGGCCGCGCGGTTCGCCGCAAGTGGGGCAAGCAGCTTGTGGCGGTGACGGGCAGCACGGGGAAGAGCACCACGAAGGAGCTGATTGCGGCAATTCTCGGCCGGCGTCTCCATGTGCTGCGCTCGCCGGGCAACTTGAACAATGACTTTGGACTGCCCTTGGCGCTGCTGGGGCTGGAACCAGAGCACGACGCGGCGGTGATGGAACTCGCGATGTCGGCCGCCGGAGAAATCGCGCGCCTGGCGCGGCTGGCGGAGCCGCAAGTCGGCGTGGTTACCAACGTCGCTCCCGCGCACTTGCAGTTTTTCGATTCTGTGGATGCGATTGCCCTGGCCAAACGCGAGTTGATCGACTATCTCGCCACCACAGGTCCGGGTGCTGTCGCGGTTCTGAACGAAGACGACGCGCGTGTGCGAAAGTTTGCCGAGGGCTTTCCGGGACGTGTTTTGACATTTGGGTTCTCGGAGAAAGCGGACGTGCGCGCTACGGCCGTCATTGTGGATAAAGGGCGAATAAGCGCCATTAAGTGCAACACCCCGAACTGGAGGGCTGACTTTACATTGCCTTTGCCCGGCAGACATAATGTCGCAAACGCTCTGGCGGCCATTGCGGTTTCGACTATCTTCGACATTTTGCCCGAGGATATCGCCCCGGCGCTGGCCGGGTTTCAAAATTTGCACCAGCGGAGTGAAATTCTTACACTCCCGGGTGAGGTGACGGTCATCAACGATTGCTACAACTCTAATCCCCTGGCCATGGAGCGCATGCTGGAGGCGCTTGCCGATTGGCCGGGGGCGCGCCATCGCATGGTAGTGGCGGGCGAGATGTTGGAGTTGGGACCCGCATCGCCGGAGTTGCACCGATCCGTGGGCCGCAAGTGCGCACCGAGCGGCGTCGAGTGGGCGATCGGCGTTCAGGGCGCCGCACAGTTCTTTGTGGAAGGGGCCGTCGAGGGGGGAATTCCAGTTTCGCACGCGCGATATTTCCCGGACGCCAAGTCGGCGGGCGGGTTCTGCCAGAGCTTGATCGAGCCCGGCGACGTCATTTTAGTAAAAGGCTCGCGCGGCGTGCATTTAGAAACGGTAATTGAAATGCTGAAAAAAGGGAATTTAGAAGCTGGAAGTTAGAAGCGAGAAGACGGTGGGCACGCTTGTTTATTCTAACTCCTAACTCCTAGCTCCTGAAATCATATGCTCTACTACCTCTATACCGAATTTCACCAAGACCTCCACGTCTTGAACCTGTTCCACTACATTACCTTTCGGACTGCCTACGCCAGCATTACCGCGTTGTTCCTCTCCCTGGTTTTGGGCCCGTGGTTAATCCGCAAGCTCAAGGAATTCCAGATCGGCCAATACATCCGAGAAGATGGGCCGAAAGCGCACCAGGCCAAGGCTGGAACACCCACCATGGGTGGGGTGCTCATCCTGCTTTGCATCGTTCTTCCCACGCTCCTCTGGTCAGACCTCGGCAATATCTTTGTGTGGCTCGCCCTGGGGACGACGCTGGCGTTCGGGGGCATCGGTTTTTGGGACGACTACCAGAAAATCCGGCGTCAACAGAACACGGGGTTGACGGCGCGGGGAAAATTCCTGCTTCAGATTCTGGTGAGTTTTGTCTTTGGCATGATTCTAGTTTTCTTGTCCGCGAGCGGGGGATACTCCACCACCCTGACTTTCCCCTTCTTCAAACGCTTGCATCCAACCTTTTTGATTTCACGCTTTCTCGGAAACACTTGGACGTACCCGCTGGCGTTTCTCCCCTTTTTGCTCTTCGTGGTTCTGGTTCTGGTGGGTTCCTCCAACGCCGTCAACCTGACGGATGGACTCGACGGCCTGGCGATCGGATGCCTGGTGGTTTCAACCGGCGCGTTGACCATACTGACTTACGTGGCGGGGCACGCCGTATTCTCTGCGTATCTCGACCTGGAACATCTGCCGAGCGTCGGCGAACTGACCATTTACTGCGGTTCGATGGTGGGGTCCAGCCTGGGTTTTCTTTGGTACAACGCCTACCCGGCGGAAATTTTTATGGGTGACGTGGGCTCGCTGGCGCTAGGGGGAGCAATGGGCACCGTCGCCGTGGTGATCAAGCAGGAATTGCTGCTGCCCTTTATCGGAGGGATTTTCGTGATCGAGGCGCTTTCCGTCATCCTCCAGGTGGGCTCGTTCAAGTTGCGTGGAAAGCGCATCTTTCGCATGGCGCCGCTGCATCATCACTTTGAGCTTTCCGGCTGGAAGGAATCGAAAATCATCGTGCGCTTCTGGATCGCCGCGCTGATTTTCGCGCTGTTTGCGCTGACGACGCTGAAGTTGAGGTAGGGTAATTGAAGCTGTTAGCGGTCAGCTATCAGCTTTCAGCTAAGGCGGCCGGTGTGGAGAGTTGTATGGTTGAAACACGCACCTTTTTGACGTAGCGCTGCCCTTTAGGGCGGCACATGCCGGGCTAAAGCCCGGTGCTGCTGACCGCTGATAGCTGAGAGCTGATAGCTGAAAGCTGATGGCTGATAGCTGAGAGCTTAATTTGGACGTCCAAAACAAACACGTGCTCGTCGTCGGCCTCGCCCGCAGCGGCCTGGCGGTGGCTCACGCCCTGGCGCGCCGCGGGGCGGTGGTGACCGTCACCGATCGCAAGCCTCCCGCGGAATTTCGCGACGTCCTGCCGCAGCTCTTCAAGGATAAGGTCGGGGTGGAACTCGGGTCGCAGCGTGTGGAAACGTTTCTCCGGCATCAGATCATCGTGACCAGTCCGGGCGTGCCCTGGGACATGCCACAGCTTAAAGCTGCGCGCGAGCGGGGGATTCCCATTTATCCCGAAGTCGAGGCCGCCTCCTGGTTTTTGGAAGGAACGCTGGTGGGCATTACCGGATCGAACGGCAAGACCACCACCACGTCGCTGCTGGGCGATATGCTGAAGGCCTCCGGGTTCCCGACCTTCGTAGGCGGCAATATTGGTAGTGCCCTCAGTTCGGCGGTGGACCACGCCAAGCCCGGCACCCGATTTGTGACCGAATTGAGCAGCTTTCAACTCGAAGGCATTCACGAATTCCGTCCGCATGTGGCGGTCATGCTCAACCTCTCGCCCAATCACCTGGACCGGCACCCGAATCTGGAAGCCTATTCGCAGGCCAAGCGGCAGATTTTCCGCAATCAGGGTGGGCAGGACTATGCCGTCCTGAACGCCGATGATCCCTGGGTAGCCGGACTTCAGGCGGGCCTCTCCGGCCAACCCGTGCTTTTCAGCCGCCACCGTGAGCTTCCCAATGGGGTTTTTGTTTCCGGGGGCAAAATCTACTATCGCGTGCGCCACCTGGAGCGCGTGCTATTTGAAACGCGTGACGTTACCTTGAAGGGCGATTTCAACCTGGAAGACGTGCTGGCGGCCACTGCCGCGGCTTGCGTGCTGGGCGCGGATTTTACCGCCATTCGCAAAGCCGTGCGCGCGTTCCACGCCGTCGAGCATCGCCTGGAGTTTGTCAGTAAAATTGAGGAGGTGGATTTCTATAACAACTCTAAGGCCACCAGCGTTGACGCCACGGTGAAATCACTGGAGGCCTTTGATCGCGGCGTCCACCTGATCATGGGTGGCAAGGATAAAGGCGCGCCGTATGCGCCGCTACGTCCGCGCATGAAGGACCGCGTGCGCGAGGTTTTGCTGATTGGGGCCGCCGCCCCGGTGATTGCCGAGCAACTCGCGGGCTCGGTGGAACTGGTTCAGGCGGGGGATCTTTCGACCGCCGTGACCCATGCCTTTACCCGGTCGCGCCCGGGAGACACCGTGCTGCTGGCCCCGGCCTGTTCGAGTTTCGATCAGTTCGAGGATTATGAAGAGCGCGGCCGCGTGTTCAAAGACCTGGTAAAGCGGCTAGCCAAGGATGTGTCAGCAGGGCGAGTGGTTCGAATTCCGAATTCCGAATTCCGAATTCCGAATTCCGAATTCCGGATTCCGGAGTCCGAAGTCCGAAGTCCGGAGTCCGGAGTCCGAGGTTTTGAATCTGGAATTTCGAATCTTGAATCCGGAATTCGCGATTCGGAATCCGGTATTAGCGATTCGACCC
>PLWR01000242.1 GCA_003165615.1 Acidobacteriota bacterium
CTTTTGGGTATAGTTTAGTCACCACAGGGCATACGTTCCAATTAGGTTTTTGGGGGGGAAATCAGCTTGCGAACTAGGCTGCTTCTTACTTTTGGTATCTTCGCTTCCTTTGGTTGGCTTTTTCACACTACCAAAACTGCATCGGTAACCCCGCCACAGGCGGCGGTGAAGCGGGTGGACTTCAACCGCGACNNTCGGCTGCTTCTTACGCTTGGTGTCTTTGCTTCCTTTGTTTGGTTTTTCCAAACCACCAAAACCGCCTCGGTGACACCGCCGCAAACCGCGGTGAAGCCGGTGGATTTTAACCGCGACATTCGTCCCATCTTGTCCGACACCTGCTTCAAGTGTCACGGCCCGGATGAAAAGCAACGCATGGCGAACCTGCGGCTGGACGACACGGGAGGCTTGTTCACCGACCGAGGCGGCTATCGCATCATCGTTCCCGGTGACGCTGCCCAAAGCAAGCTCTACCAGAAAATCAGCACCAAGGATGAGTCCATGCTGATGCCGCCCACGTATTCCGGGCGGTCGCTGACGCCTAAGCAGATTGAGCTCTTCAAAACGTGGATTGACCAGGGAGCAAAATGGGACATGCTCTGGTCGTTTGTCCCTCCCAAGCGCTCTCCCGTGCCGGAGGTAAAGGGCAAGGACTGGCCGCGCAACCCCATCGACAACTTTGTCCTCGCCCGCCTCGAATCGGAAGGCCTGAAGCCTTCTCCCGAAGCGGATAAGGCCACGCTTTTGCGCCGGGTTTATTTCGACCTGACGGGCTTGCCACCGACACCCGCGGCGATCGACGCCTTTCTCGCCGACCATTCTCCTAATGCCTATGAAAAGCGTGTGGACCAGCTTTTGGCTTCCCCCCATTACGGCGAGCGCATGGCCATGCCCTGGCTCGATTTGGCGCGGTATGCCGACACCCACGGCTACCACATTGACTCGATGCGCGACATGTGGGCGTGGCGCGATTGGGTGATCAAGTCCTTCAACCAGAACATGGCGTATGATGAGTTCACCGTTGACCAAATCGCCGGGGATCTGCTGCCCAACGCGACGATGGACCAGAAGATCGCTTCCGGCTTCAATCGCAACCACATGATCACCCTGGAGGGGGGCGCCATTCCCGAGGAGTACCACGTGGAGTACTTGGTCGATCGCGTCAGCACCACGTCCACCACCTGGCTTGGCCTCACCATGGGGTGCGCGCGCTGCCACGATCACAAATACGATCCCATGACGCAGAAGGATTTCTACCGCTTCGCTGCTTTCTTCAACACCGTTCCGGAGCGCGGCCTGGATGGCTTTGCGGGAAACGCCGTGCCCGTTCTGGCCATGCCTTCGCATGACCAACAGGAGCGACTGGATGCACTCAAGACTCAGATCGCCGGCACTTTGGCTGCCCTGCCGGAAAAAGATCTCCTCGCCCAGCGCAACGAATGGCAGAAGACCGCTCTTGCATTCCTCCCCGAACCGACTCACGAGGGCCTCGCGGCCTACTACCCGTTTGACGGCGACCTGACGGATGCCTCGGGATTCCACCACGACGCCAAGGCGGTACGCGGCGAAGTGGTTTTTGACGACGATGGCGCCGTCGGCAAGTCCGGCGATTTCAGTCCCGAAACGCAGGTGGCCTTCGGCAACAGCGGTGATTTCGATCGGAGCAAACCCTTTTCCGTCAACCTGTGGATAAGGCCCTCCACCCAACGTGCTGTCAAAATCCTGCTGAAGCGCGATGGCGGCGAGCACTGGCAGGGTTGGGAACTTGCCGATGAAAAGCCGGAGCCTGCCGGAAACAGCATACGAGTGGCGCGCTTTGTGGTGCGCCTGGCCAACCACTGGCCCGACGACGCAATCGAGGTTCGCACCAAGGAACCCGCGCCCGTCAGCAAGCAGAGCTCGGTGCCGGTCACTGGGCTGCACCAACTTCTGGTTGAATATGACGGCTCCGGAAAAGCTTCCGGCATCAAGTTCTACCTGAGTGGGAAGCAGGTGGAAACGGAAATCCTGAAGGATCACCTGCGTGGTAGCTTTCGCACCACGGCCTTGCTGCAAGTCGGCGACAAGACCCTGGGAACTTCCTTCGAAGGCGCCATGGACGACCTGCGAATCTACGATCGCATGTTGACTGGAAATGAAGTGGAAGGCTTGGCCGTTCGCCTGCCCGCCCGTTCGCTGCTGCAGTCGCTCAACGGGCGGCCCACCGATGAGATTGCCACCCTCCAGCCCGCCAAGGACGAGGATATCCAGATTGGCACGGAAGACAAAGCCAAGACCAAGGAGGAGATAGAAAAGGCCTTGGAAAAGAGCCATCAGGCCAAGCTGAGCGAGTACTTCCTGGAATACGCCTCGCCCGAGAAGGAGCGCCAGCTTTACGCGAAATTGGTAGATCTGCAAGAGGAAAAGGCCAAGCTGGAAGAGGCCATCCCCACGGTCATGATCATGGCAGAGATGAAGAAGCCGCGCGAAACCTTTGTGCTGGGTCGCGGCCAGTACGACAACCCCAAGGACAAAGTCACTGCGAACGTGCCCGCTTTTCTACCCCCCATGGCGCCGCGCTTGCCGATGAACCGGCTGGGCCTTGCCAAGTGGATCGTGAGTCCTGGCAATCCGCTCACGGCCCGCGTGGCGGTGAATCATTTCTGGCAGGAATATTTCGGCACCGGCATTGTCAAAACTTCGGAGGATTTTGGATCGCAGGGTGAGCAGCCCAGCAATCCCCTCCTGCTCGATTGGCTGGCCACTGAATTCGTCCGCACGGGATGGAATGTCAAAGCCATGCAGCGGCTCATCGTGACCTCGGCCACCTACCGGCAGTCGTCGCGGGTGACGCCGGAACTTGCCGAGCGCGACCCGGAGACCCGCCTGCTGGCGCGTGGTCCGCGGTTCCGCCTGCCGGCGGAGTTGATTCGCGACAACGCTCTGGCGGTCAGCGGCCTGCTTGACACTCGCATCGGCGGACCGAGCGTCTCCCCCTACCAGCCCAAAGGCTTGTGGGAAGAGATGGCTTTCGGTCAAGGCTTCAGCGGGCAGATCTACACGGAAGCCACCGGCAAAGACCTCTACCGCCGCAGCATGTACACCGTTTGGAAGCGTACTGTGCCGCCCCCGGCGCTGGTAACCTTCGACGCGCCCGACCGTGAAAAGTGTACGGCGCGCCGTTCCGTGACCAATACGCCGCTCCAGGCGCTGGTGCTCTTGAACGACCCGACTTATGTGGAAGCCGCGCGCTTTCTTGCCGCGCGCATGTTGACTCAGGGCGGCAAAACGCCAATTGGGCGAATCAACTATGCCTTCCGCATGGCCACGGGGCGCTCTCCCAATGCGCAGGAACGAGCCATATTGTTGGAGCAGGCGCAGGAAGCGCTTGCCGATTTTCGCCAGCACAGCGACCAGGCGGCGGAATTGCTGTCCGTCGGCGCCTCCAAAAGCGATCCCCGGCTCGACCCGAAAGAACTGGCCGCCTGGACCACCGTGGCCAGCATCATCTTGAATCTCGATGAGACGATTACAAAGCAATGAAGCTGACAGGAAGTGACTCATGATGGACCCAAAACGAACCAACGGACATGACCTTGCGCTTTCCATGACCCGGCGCCATTTCTTCCGGCGGAGCACGGCGGGCATCGCCCTGGGCATCCCCGCCCTCGCCTCGCTGCTGGCCCAGGATGGCTTTGCCGCGCCTGACGGATTTGACCCCAAGACGGGCGGACAACCGGGCTTTCCCAATTTCGCGCCCAAAGCCAAGCGGGTCATCTTCCTGCACCAGTCCGGCGCTCCCTCGCAGATCGATCTGTTTGACCACAAGCCGGCCCTCACCAAAATGAAAGGCACCGACCTGCCGGATTCGGTCCGCATGGGCCAGCGCATTACCGGCATGACTTCCGGCCAGTCGACTCTGCCGGTGGCGCCTTCCATCTTCAACTTCTCTCCGGCGGGGAAATCCGGCGTGATGCTGAGTGACCTGCTGCCGCACCACGCGAAGATTGTGGACGATATCGCGCTCATCAATACGGTCTATACGGATGCAATTAATCACGATCCGGCAATTACCTTTATTCAAACGGGCTTCCAGCAGCCCGGCCGCCCCAGCATGGGGTCGTGGGTCAGTTACGGTTTGGGGAGCGAGAACCAAAACCTGCCCGCCTTCGTCGTCATGATTTCGCAGGCCAACGCCCTGAATCCTGATCAGCCGCTGTTTTCGCGCCTGTGGGGCAATGGCTTTCTGCCTTCCAAGTGCCAGGGAGTGAAGTTTCATGCGGGCGGCGACCCCGTGCTCTATCTCTCCA
>PLWR01000440.1 GCA_003165615.1 Acidobacteriota bacterium
CATCGACCGCGCCTGGGAAGCGTTGCAGGACGCCGCGCGCCCGCGCATCCACACCTTTCTGGCCACCTCCGACATTCATCTTCAGTACAAGTTGCACAAGACGCGCGAAGAGATCCTGAAGATGATCAGTTGGGCGGTTGCGCATGCCAAATCCAAGTGCCAGGATGTGGAGTTCTCTCCTGAGGATGCCGGCCGAACCGACCGAAAGTATCTGATCGAGTGTTGCCATGCCGCAGTCGAGGCGGGCGCCACGGTTTTGAACCTGCCCGACACGGTTGGGTTCTGTCTCGAATCGGATTACGAACAGATGTTCCGCGACGTAAAAACGCGCGTTCCCGGTATGGAGAACGTCGTTCTGAGTACGCACACGCATGATGATTTGGGGATGGCGGTGGCCAACACCCTGGGAGGAATTCGCGGTGGCGCGCGCCAGGTGGAGTGCACNNCGCTGGAAGAAGTGGCGATGATCATCCATGTGCGCCGCGACACTCTGGCTCTCGAAACCGGCATTCGCAGCGAGGAACTTTATGCCTCCAGCCAGTTGCTGACTCGTTTAACGGGTATGGCCGTGCAACGCAACAAAGCCATTGTAGGCCGCAATGCCTTCGCACACGAGGCAGGGATTCATCAGGACGGTGTCCTCAAGAACGCCATCACCTACGAAATCATTACGCCGCAAACGGTGGGCATGCCGTCAAATTCCATCGTGCTGGGGAAACACTCCGGCCGGCACGCTCTCGCCAAGCGCTATGAGGATTTGGGATATCAACTCACCAAGCCGGAACTGGAGCGCGCCTACACCCTTTTCACTCAGCTCGCGGATCGCAAGAAAAGTATTTACGACGAGGATCTGCTGGCGATCGTGGATGAGGGATTCGAGCATCTGCCTGACATGTTTTCGCTGAAGCTTTTCCAAAGTGTTTCCTCCAGCGAAGGCCGCTCCACTGCCACCGTAGAACTGGAAAAAGACGGTGCGACGTTTCATGATTCCGCCACCGGAGACGGCCCATGCGACGCAGCTTTCCGCGCCATCGACCGCATTACCGGCATGTCGGGTACGGTTGCCGACTTCGCCGTCCACACGGAAGGTCCGGGGACCGACGGCAGAGCGGAGGTTCGCGTCCGCGTGCGATTTGAGGACGGTGAATTTTCCGGTAAGTGTACCAGCCACAACGTGGTCGAAGCCGCCGCACGCTCCTACCTGCAGGCTGCAAACAAAGCAGCTTATGAAATGAAGCGCATGGAAGACGCCACCGCCGTGGCAAGCGGCTCCGTACACAAGAATGAGGCTGTGGACCGGCTGTTTCCAGGCGGTTTTTGACGAGTCACTTTTACCGAAGTTCGCTTTAAGGGGTCTGTCGGATTCCCCCGGAACACCAGATTCTTCGCTGGAGATTCCGCCCTTGGGCCCAAGATTGTACCGCTTGTGGCACTATCCTCGCCGGCAAACCATTTAAAATTATAGNNTAGATAATGAACGAAATGCAGAGTGTATACCGGATTGCAGTACTCGCAGGGGACGGAATTGGACCCGAGGTCACGGCCGAAGCCGTGAAAGTCCTTAAAGCCATTGAGGAAGTCAATGGTCCGACCTTTCGTTTTCAAAGCGGACTAATTGGCGGTTGCGCGCTCGACCAAACCGCCTCTCCCCTTCCCGCCGAGACGATCTCCATTTGCAACAACGCGCACGCCGTCCTTCTCGGCGCGGTGGGCGGACCGCAATGGGACTCCAAGCGTCCGGAATTGCGTCCGGAGCAAGGCTTGTTGCAAATTCGGCAGCGCCTGGGGTTATACGTAAACTTGCGGCCCGCGAAGGTAATCGACGCGCTTGTCAATATGTCGGCGCTGAAGCCCGATCGCGTGCGTGGAACCGACCTCGTCATCGTGCGTGAGCTCATGGGCGGGATCTATTTTGGCAATCCGCGCGGCATTTTTTCCAAGAACGGCGAGCGCTATGGCGTGAATACGGAAATCTATCGCGAGCACGAAGTGGAGCGCGTAGCCCACCGGGCTTTCCAGTTGGCCCGACTCCGCCGCCATAAGGTAACCTCGGTCGATAAGGCCAACGTCCTGGAATCTTCCCGCTTGTGGCGCGAGGTGGTAACGCGCATCGGCCGCTCCTACACGGACGTCGAGCTGAATCATCTTTACGTGGATAACTGCGCCATGCAGTTGATCGACAAGCCCACCAGCTTCGATGTGGTCCTGACCAACAACATGTTTGGTGACATCCTGAGCGACGAAGCTGCCATGCTGACGGGATCGATCGGCCTGCTGCCCTCGGCAAGCCTGGGCGAACACTCGGCCCTCTACGAACCGGTTCATGGGTCGGCGCCGGACATTGCCGGGCGCAATAAGGCCAATCCCCTCGCCGCCATCGCCTCCGCCGCCCTGATGCTTCGCTACTCACTGCGCATGGAAAGCGCCGCATCGGCCATCGAGCAGGCGATTGAGCGCATCCTGAAACGCGGCGTGCGCACGGCAGAACTTCCCGGCAAGAACCGTCCCACTTCCACTACCAAAATGGGCGACCTCATTGCCGAAACCACCCGGAAAATCCTGAAATCCGCCAACGCCAAGAAGCGCTAACCTCGGTCGAAAACGTAGCTCAGGACTGGCACGCGGGTCCATTACCGTGGTAATATCTCCCCATGCCAATGGCTCGCTCAAAGGTCACCGCGCAGGGACAAGTCTCGGTGCCGGCCGAGGTGCGCCGCCGGCTGGGCGTGGGTCCGGGGTCGGTTCTCGAATGGCACAAAGAGGGCCGGAAGATCGTGGTGCGGCGGTCGGGGCAGTACGACTGGGAGGATGTTCACTCCGCCCTCTTCCCCGACCAGCCCCCCAAGCCTCGGACGCTCGCCGAATTGAAGCAAGGGATCCAGCAGTACGTGGTGAAACGTCATGCGCGCCGTTGATACCAACGTCCTCGTCCGGCTCCTCGCGCAAGACGACACCGTGCAAGTGGTGGCCGCCCGCCGGTGGGTGGAGGAAGGTGTTTGGGTTTCGACCTTGGCGCTCGCGGAAGCTCTCTGGGTTCTTTCCTTCACTTATGACCGCGGCCCCGCTGAGATTGCCGCCGCTGTTGAAACCCTCCTCAAGCATAGGAACCTGACGTTACAAGACTCGGACGTCGTCGCTGCGGCCCTCGCGCGATTTCGGGAGCGGCCTAGCGTGGGTTTTTCCGACTGCCTCCTGCTTGAACTCGCAAGGAAAGCAGGACATCTCCCCCTCGGCACGTTCGACCGAAATCTCAGCAAGTTGAATGGTGCTCGGAAAATCTAAGACCTGTTTTCATCCTCGCAGGACGCATCACCACTTCCTGATTGCCTTTGCCATCTGAATCCGAAATAATTCCCGGCCGGGAGACTACAGGTCGCTTAAGCATCGCTTCGCACGCTTGGGAGCAGGAGTGAAATTGTTATTTCGAATTGCAGCCTTCATCTTCGTCGTGGGGATATTCATGTCACAAACATCCAGTGGCGGGGGATTCCCTTCCTCGCAGCCTGGCAGCGGAATCATGCAAGGTGCCGACTTGATTTTGCTGCACGGAAAGATTTGGACGGGCGAGCCTGCATCTCGGCCGGGCGTTAAACCCGCACCGGCGAAGTTTGCCGAAGCAGTGGCAATTGCGAACGGCCATATCCTGGCGGTAGGCAGCGACGCCGAAATTCAGGGTTACGCCGGCGCGAGCACCAGGGTCGTTGACCTGAAGGGCCGCCTCGCCGTGCCGGGACTGATCGATAGCCACGCGCACTTCATTGGCGGCGGCTTCCAGCTTCTCTCCGTTGATCTGAAGGATGCGAGGAGCGAAGAAGAATTCACCGGTCGCATCGCCGCGAAGGCGAAGATGCTGGCGCCCGGACGCTGGCTGCTGGGCGGAGATTGGGACGAGCAGGCCTGGGCCTCGGCCAAACTGCCCACGCGCCAGATGATCGACGCCGTGACCGGAGACCATCCGGCCTTCCTCAGCCGCTACGACGGGCACGCGGTGCTGGCGAATTCGCTGGCCCTGAAACTCGCTGGGGTTACGCGCGCGACGCCTGACCCCGTGGGCGGCGTCATTGTGCGTGATGGCACAGGCGAGCCCACCGGAATTTTCAAAGACGCCGCGCAAGACCTGATCTCGAGGGCCATTCCCCGCCCCTCGGAAGCCGAGATGACGGAAGCCCTGCACGCGGCCCTCGCGGAAGCCGCCCGCGTTGGCCTGACCTCCCTTCACTCCATCACCGTCGACGCGGATTCCTGGAACGGCAGTTTTACCGGCGAGATTCAACTCTTGCGCCGAGCCGAGCTGGAAGGCTGGCTCACCTGCCGCATGTACGAAATCATTCCCATCACGCGCTGGGAAAAGCTGCGCGATGCGGGCATCGAGCACAACATGGGGGACGATTTCATCAAGCTGGGCGGTGTAAAAGCTTTCGCGGATGGCTCGCTGGGATCGGCGACCGCCTGGATGTATGAGCCTTTCGCCGACGACCCGGGAAATCGGGGCATTCCCCTTCCGCTCATGAATCCACCGGCGAAGATGGAAGCCCTGGCGAGCGGCGCCGACCTGGCGCAAATCCAAATCTGCATTCACGCCATCGGCGATCGCGCCATCGCGGAAATCCTCGACATGTATGAACGTCTGGGTGGCTCGAACCCAGCCGCGCACCGCTTCCGCATCGAGCACGCCCAGCACACGCGTCCGCAGGACTTTGCGCGCTTTGGCAAATTGGGTATCGTCGCCAGCATGCAGCCTTATCACGCCATCGATGACGGCCGCTGGGCGGAAAAGCGCCTTGGCCCCGAGCGCGCAAAGTGGAGTTACGCGTGGCGCTCCATGCTTGACGCCGGAGCCCCGTTGGCGTTCGGCTCCGACTGGCCGGTGGCGCCGCTCAGCCCCATTCTGGGCATCTACGCCGCCGTCACCCGCGCGACGCTCGACGGCAAACACCCCGACGGCTGGTTCCCCGAGCAGCGGCTCACCGTGGAAGAAGCATTGCGCGCCTACACGCAGGGTTCCGCCTACGCGGCCTTTCAGGAAAATGAAAAAGGGAGCATCGCGCCGGGAAAACTCGGCGACGTCGTGGTAATTTCCGACGACCTCTTCACCATCCCGCCGGCCAAGATCAAAGATGCACGGGTGGTCATGACCGTCATGGGCGGCAAGATCGTTTACCGGGCCGAGTAGCGCGGACATGATCGCTATACAGGAAGGGTAGGGTAGTCCACAACCGCGAGTCGGGCCTTACTCAGCCAGTTTGCGCAAAGGAACGGAGAAGCCGGGAAGCAATGGCGTCGTGAGTGAATCGGATGCCTTAAGGGTTGCCGTCCGCTCGAAGCCGCGGGCCTCGCGGCGATATATTTCCGCCGTACACTCTTCCGGATCGATCAACCAATATTCCTGCACGCCATAACGCGCATAAAGCTTGAGTTTGGTGGTGCGATCGATTTCCGCCGTCGATTCCGAAAGGACCTCCACCACCAGGTCAGGAGCACCCTGCACGTTCTTCTCGGTAATCACCGAGGCGCGCTCTTTCGAAACATACAGAATATCCGCCTCGACAACGTCGAAGAGAGAGAAGACAACATCGAAGGGAGCAACGTAGACTTCGCCGCAGCCCGTTGTCTCTACAAAATTGCCCAGAAAGCGCGTAAGTTGGGTTACTACTTTTTGGTGCGCCCGGCGAGGTGAGGGGGTCACGAGTAGTTCTCCATCGACAATTTCGTACCGCCTGCCGTTGTTGGGCAGCAGGCAGTAATCATCGTAGGTCAGGCGAGTGTCCACTGGCATGGCTGAATTATATCACCCCTTACAAAACGAAGTCCCGCGCAGGGACTGCACAGGGGCTTGACGCGGCGCTGAGGCCGGGGGATACTGTGCGAGTAGTGGCGCTGCGCCGTTGTGGCGGCGAGACCCTTTCAAACACAGTGGTGAGCTTTAAGGCCGGCGAGGCCATAAGCGTTCTATTGTTTGTGTAAGCAGACCATGGGGGAGTGTGGAATTTTTCTTTTTCCCCACCCTATAGTTCTTACCACATGTCGTTGCGGCGGTAGTGGCGTCACGGCCCCACTAATCCTTTCGGAACGGAGGTAACACACGTGCACAGTTTTAGTCTGCGGGCTCTCGGAGTCGTGTTATTTGCGATGGCGCTTGTCACCAGTTGCGCGAAGAAGGACGTAGGCCCACCACCGCCGGAGATACCGCCGGACGGCGTGACGGGCATACCAGCGCCGGCGGAACTCGCCACCGATATATCGGCGGTGGACAATCCCGTTGCCGGCATGGTCAAAGAGGTAAAGGCGAAGGTCCTTGACAAGGAAGCCGACGACAAAACCAAGGGCCTCATCCGCATCAAGGTTCTCGACCTCGATGGCCCCATCGATGTCAGCGATAACACTCGCTTGGAAATCTGGAAGCCGGGATCTGATCCGGAAGAACAAAAGCCGGTGATGGGCGATTGGGCTTCCCACGAGCCCGCCGTCCCCGTGGGGACCTGGGACATCCGCCTCATTTATGATGAGGGTAGCGTCTGCAAGGCGGAAGGATGGGTTAGGAATGTCGTCGTTGTGGCCGGCAAGCTATGGAAGGCAGAGGTCATATTTTCGGCGCCGATGCAGTGGGTCCGCATCTTTGGCACGCTCGGCGGTAAAGACGTGGCCGACAACATGCACGTTGATGTCTTTAAGTCGGGCACGGACCAGCNNCCAGCAGGAGTTCCAGCCCATTACCGGTTTCTGGAGCACACAAAAAGTGCCCTTGCTGGCCGGAACCTACGATCTGCGCTTCACCTACGACAAGGACAATGTGAAGGCCAAGGGGGTACTCACAGGATTTGCCGTGGGCGGCAATCATGGCA
>PLWR01000517.1:0-5135 GCA_003165615.1 Acidobacteriota bacterium
GAAATCTTCACACACGCACGACCCGCCAGCAGACGGCGGATGTGGGCCGTGTATTCGCCCAGACTTTGCGGTTTTTGTTGCGGTGGTCGTCTCTCGTAAGGCCAAAAGGCGTCGCAGATCTCGATCTGACCCTGTCCGTGCTGATTTTTGGCAGAGCATGTTTTGCAGACTCCCTGGCGCCGCAACTCATCAAGGTAAGCCACAACTGAACGCCGGCTCTTACCCAGCGCCTTCACCCAGTCGGCGTGATCGCCCTTCAACCGGCCGGTGGAACGGTCTGCGGTGAGGCAGAGGTGAATATAAAGCTTGAACGCCCCGTCGGAGAGCAACTGGAGGGCACGTGACACTTCTCGCCCGGCAGCGAACCAGCCGGTGGAATGTTTCAGCCTGAAGCCTTGTTCGCTCACTCACGAACTCCCAGCATTTGCCTGGTGAAGGCGAATGATCTCTTCGCGAAGTGCGTTCTCAGCTCGCTTCTGCTTCGCAACCGTCTGGTCGAGAAGTATGAGCTTGGCAATCAGGGCGTCCTTGGGCTCGCGACGGAGTCGACTGGCCTTCGACTGGACGGCTCTTCGTTCGATTTCTGGAACACCTGCGAGGAGCCGGCTGAGAAGGGGCTCGCGCATGGGCTTGGCTTTTAGTGGCTGCCGATATTTACTATAAATGGGATAAGCCAGATCGTTCCGCTTGATCGTGTTGGTCGAGATCCACACACCGCAAAGCGCATGAACCTTTTCCCGGATGCTGGCGTAAGTGACAGCCTGGTTCTCGCGGCCGAGCGCTTCGACGGCCGTGGCGACCCGCGCAGCCGTCTCACGTTTCTTCTCTTCCCAACGTGGCCGGAGCCATTCCGGGGACGGCCTCTCTGTTTTATCCATCGGCAGACCCATGACGAACCTTCACCACCTGCCCCTGGTCGGTTCGCGCCGTTTCGATCAGGTCCATTTCCTGCATCACCAGCTTGCAGTCCGCAATCAGTTGTTTCAACGTCCGCTCTTTAGCGGCGAGTTTTTCACGGACTGCGTAACGGACCTGCTGCTCGGCCCAGGCCATCTTCTGCTCGATCTGATAGCGTCTATTGGGGTCGGGCGCGTTACCCGCGCAGCCCACACACGCGAACTTGGCCGGACACATGTTGGCAACCACACAGGTGCCGCCGAACACTTCCGTGAGAGCGCCGACCTTACCTTGCGCCTCCTTCAGCATCCGCCCGATCTCCTCCGGACTGCGCAGGGCTTCGGCGCCGACATCAATGCGGTCCACGAACATCATTTCGGCGGCGCTTAGGACCTGTGTAACAGTCGGCCGGGCATAATACTGCGTCACTGTTTTGTCCCGCTGGTGAAGAATCTGGGCAATGACGTCGATCGAAACCTTCTGTTCCGCCATCTCCGTGGCGAAAGCGTGGCGCAGGAGATGGGAAGACATCTGAACGAGGGTTCCGTCGCGCGAACGGACCACCAGCCCGTGGAGCAGGAAGCGGATGAACGTGCTCAGTGTATTCATGGTGAGCCCGTGGCCATCCCACTGCAAAACATATCGGTCTGGCGGCGTCTTGCCGGATTCTGTTTCCACGATGGGGATCAAGGGGGCGCCGTGCTTCTCACTCAGAAACCGGATCACTTCCATCAGATGGAGCTTCGTATCGTCGTCGATGAAATAGTTGAACCGTTCCTTTCGTCCTTTAGGAATCAGGCGTAGCACCCAACGCGTGGCCGACTTGGGACCAACGTTGTCGAGTCGTTTAAAGCACTCCGGGCTTTGCGCGATCTGCTGGCTCTCACCGCCCCGGGCGCCCGTCACCGTTCCCATTCGGACCATCACGCCTCCGAACAGGGCGGCAGCGTAAATCCCCTCGTAAGGCAGGAACTCGTGGCCTTCACGGGCATGCAAGAAGTCAAGGGGCCGATAATCCCCCGAACCGAAACTCAGGAGGCCCTCCGCCTCCCAACGCGCGGGGTAGCCCCACTGACGAAAAAAGTCTTCCCTTTTCTCGGCCAGGTCGGAGTCGAGCCGCGCACTCAGATGCCGGAATACTCGATTGCGGAAAAGATCGAGGAACCAGAACGGCTCGGCGGGGCGCCCTTTACTCAGGCTTACGGTAGCGTTGTACTCCACCCAATGGCGATTGTTCCCATGTGAGAATCTCCCCTCCCGCCATCGCCGTTGCAATCGGGTAGCGGGTGCCTCGTGGTAACCCAGTGCCACCGCATGATCCCATAGGGATATCCGATCCCACAGTGTCAGTTCGACCCTTTGCCGCACTGAGCGGCCATGGACCGTCGGGACCGTTTCCTCATAGCTGAACTCGTGGGGGTAGGAGAGCCGGTGGGCCTCGATGAAGCTGATCGTTTGCTTCACGGCTTCATAGAAGCGCCGAACTTGATTCAAGCGGACCCCTGCCACATAGCGTATCCGATAGAACTGTGGCTGGACGGCGTCGGTCTTTTTCTTCACTCGCTCCTGCTGCTCGCGGAGATGGGTAGTATAAGCTTTATACCGGACCAGTTTTCTACGATCGGTGATGGGCTGGATGAAGAAGCGCGACAACAGCTCCCGTTTCTCCGGAGAAAGTTTTTCGGAGTACTCTTCGAAGACATTTCGAACCACGCTCCATTGGCTGATCACCGTTTGCCGCTGATCCTCGGTCAATCCCTTACCGGCTTCGCCCGCGTAAACTCGGAAGAGGAGATCGTTAGGGTCAATGGCCGTGACGTCTTCGATTCTCTGCTCCTTCATCAGCTGCCGGAGGATATTGGTAAAGTTCGAGATGAGGCAGTAGAGTGAGCGCGGCAAGCGGTCCGCTCTCAAGACGGCGACCAGAGCCATAGCATCGCGCGCCAACCGGTTCTCGATGCGCCCCAAATACCGGAGAACCTTAGGCGGAGGGAGCCGCCACCGCCCATCATTCGAGGCATCGAAACACGTGTATGGCGCTTGCGCAACGGGAGAACTGATGATTTTCGCCAGCTCCTGCAGGTTGGTGGGCAGCGCGTGTGGCGCGCGCATCCCGTGCTCGGGAAGCCCTTTCGCCTTCCTCCAAGTCACCACACCGGATCCAACGGCATTCAGATTCACCGCTGGCAGACGTTGCTGGACGATGCGCCGGTTCGGGTTGATCCCCTCTTGCCAAAGAGCCTCACACAGGGGGACCAGCAACGCAGCGGGAATGGAACGATCCCGGGGCCATAGCGGACCTAACTCCGCCTGAACGCGCTCGGCGGCTTCCTGGGAAGTCATCTCTCACCTCCTGTCAAAACCGCCCATTCCTCATCGTGCGGATCGGCTGGGGTGCTCAACTCGGTTTTCAGATTCTCCGAAAGCCGGCTGGGATCTTTCTTGAGGTCACTCTCCCGGCGCTTCATGTCTTGGTGAATTGTGTGCAACGTGGTGGCGATGAAATTATCGTCGCGAAGGACGTGTTCGTAAGCTTTCAGGGTCCGCTCGGCCGTGCGCCACGCCATGTACTGCACGAGTTCCGTCCTGCGCCGAAGTATCTCCTTGGCATCCTTGGATGTCTGCTCGATCGTACGCAGGGCATTGGTCACGAACCAGTGACGGGCCAGATGCGGGTTGGCCTGGATGCCTACAGACCGCAACGCCCGATTCCAGTAGTAAGCGCGAAACGACTTCGAAAACAATGGGGTGCCATGCGCCCCGCGCTCGCTGACGAACAGCTTGACCTGCTCTAAAGCCGGTCCATCCATCTTCGACAGGTCAGCGATGGTAAGCCGCTGTGGATCGTGGGCTCGGCGACCATCTTTGTCATCATCGAAATACCGCCGGCAGAGTTTGGCGGTCACCGAGGAGACCACCAGGCGCTTCGTCCGAACCCCAAAGCTGCCCTTGTTGCGGGCATCAAACACGGTTAGAAACTGACTCACCGCCCAGTCCTTGGCCGTAAGGTCGAACACCTCGCTGATCCTGGCGCCGGACTCGAACAGAATCCGCACCACGCACAACTCCCGCAATCCCCACCCGCATTGCTTGCCCGCGTTGTACACGAGGTGAGGAAAGTCAGGGTCGTCAATGGTCTTTGGTAACCATTCTTCCTCTACACAGCGAAAGTAGTTCGCAGACAGCCTGATGCCGGAAGGGGGATCTACGCCGCTCGCGGCAGGCATGGGTTCGCGGCCTTCCATCTCCTTAATGGCGCGCCGATAGTTCTGGCGGAGCTCCGCCGCCACTTTCGACATGTCTTCATGTACCAGTGGGTTCGGGTGCTGGTAGCGGTGGTCGGCGATAAGGTAATCGTAGAAACGACGTAACGCGGCAAGAAAAATCCGAACGTTAATCCGAGTATCCTGGCTCGGATGCACATAAGTGACTTTCACTCCCAGCCTGTCCGGCCTCCTCCTCAGCTTGCACTTGGCGCCCACCGTCAGATATTCACGGACGATGTTGCGCACTTCCACTGGAGAGCCGAACAGACTCCAGAGATTTTGCGTCACCACCTTGTCATCGACGGCCCAATTGAAGGCCGAAAGAACTTCCCGCATGTAGATGGGTACGGAAGACGGCGACAGGGATTTCAGCAGTCCCTCTGCGAACAGCGTCAAAACGACATCGGGCAGCCCGTCTTCGCGCACGACCTGATACTGGTGTGCCAACTCTGGAGTGGGAATCAGCTTGAGCACCGCCACCCTCCTCTTCACCATGGCCTTGAAGCCGTGCAACCCTGGGCCGAGAGCCGTGTTTCGGAAAGGGGAGACGAAATGATGCTGTCGTATTCGTCTATTGGTCGCTTTACAGTTGAAATCCGCCCGCCCCTAAAGCGGACCCTGGGAAAACAACTTCATTATGGGATATCGCCCCGAACAAACTAGTCCTGCCCTGAAGTACTTGCAACAAAAATCTACAAAGCGCCTTATCGGGCTAACGTGCCCAGAATGCAAGGGTGTGAGGGGCCGGCCGGTGGCAGATACGGGCTCAGCAAAGAGGATGTGTCCTGCTTGTCGATACGCCGCTGACTGCGGCAGCATGTCCTCGATTTCGTCCAGGGGCAGTCCCCGGTAGACCAATTGAGCTGGTCCGCTCACAGGCACGTCGTACCGCGCTTCGGGCTCGGAAGGCAGGACCGGGATTTGGGAGGGATTCCTGGCGAGGCCGGCGTAGTAAAGGCGTGCTCGGGTGAT
>PLWR01000517.1:5181-10277 GCA_003165615.1 Acidobacteriota bacterium
GGCTTCAGCCAGCGATACGTGTGGCTTAGGAACGTGGGTTCGGTTCGACGACTTTCAGCAGGCCCCAGGGTCCAGTCGTACGGAGGATTCAAATAAAGAAGACCGAAACTCTCGACGGCGCATTGTACTTCCAGCGCATTGCCTTGGATGACGTTCTCAATATGTTGTTTGGATTGCTCGGCGCGGTAGGCATCAAGCTCAATGCCATAGCGAACAACCTCAGCAGCGTTGGTGGTAACCTCGAACGCCACGCCATCGCCAACGCACGGGTCGACCGCGGTCGACGGACCATCTGGAAACCAGAGGATTCTGCGAATCCGCTGGGCTTCGGAAAATGGCAGCGGGTAGAATCCGAGACGACCTTTGCCCTGGAAGCGCAATTTGGACCTCCTTTCTTTGAAGAACTTGGACAATTGTCATGGTGACGTCGTATTGTAGCCATAAGACCTGTCTCGCTACCAAAGGTTCTGGGCATCGAGAGGTTTCGCGCACCGCACTATAATGCGAGTCGCGATAACACAGCTGAAAATGCTCAGAACCCGGTCACCAAATGGTGATTCAACGGCTATTGAGTCCAGGCGGCCATTTCAACGATTAGGCCGTTTACGGTCAAGTTGGCGCTCTGCCGCCCAGCTTTTGAACAGCGCGGCAGTGAGCCTTGACAGTCAGAGAGAACGCGCGGCCTAGGTCCATAGCGTACGAAAGAGTCAATGAGTCCGCGAGATGGTCACCTGACCAGTGACTCAAGGGCCCTTTGGGGTAATTCAAGGGCTCATGGCAGATCTAGAACATGTGATTGGAGCTGATGTGGGTCGAGTTGGCAGCAGATCTGCTGTCCTCAGTCATACTGTGGAATCCCTCGCAGCAACAGTTTCGGATACTACTCGCCTACGACGGCGACAAAATGACCCCTCTCCTGCGCCTTGGGATATCGATTTATACCTTTTCAAGTTGGAGGCGACTCTGGTGCCTGCTGGTCCTGTCAATCGTTACCACCTTCGCCGCCTGCGGCGGAGGCAGTTCCGGCGGTGGCGGTGGCGGTGGTGGGGGAGGCGAACCGCCCCAGAATATTCCCGCGCTGAGCGCAATTGCACCCTCCAGCGCGGCGGTGGGCAGCGCCGCCATCACCCTGGCAGTTTATGGCTCGAACTTTGCACAAGACGCTATCGTGCAGTGGAACGGGGGCTCGCTGGCTGGCACGTGGATCAGCGCGACCGAGATGATGGCCACCGTTCCTGCAACCGACCTTGCTACGGCCGGCAGCGCCAATGTCACGGTGGTCAATGGGGGCGCGGGAGGGGGAACTTCCGCCACCCAGACATTTAAGATTTCCGTAGCGCCGGCCGCCACCACGTGGGTGAGGGCCGTCCCGAATATAGTATTCGCGACCAACGCCACCCCGTACCAGGCAGCGAATACCGTTTGGGACGCCGCCCATGGAAAGCTTTATCTTGCGATTCCTTCCACCGCCTCGGTGTCACCTAACACGATTGCGATCATTGATCCCATCGCAGGCACCGTAACTTACTCAGGTGTCGTCGGGAACAACCCCGACCTCCTTTCAATTTCGTCGGACTACTCCTATCTTTGGGTCGGCTTAGACCAGGACGACGCGGTTCAACGCTTGCTTCTGCCAAGCTTGGCAAAAGACATCTCCTTTCCGGTGCCTCAGAATCTGCAACCGGTCAGTTTACAGGCGGCTCCCGGCAGCCCCCACACTGTGGCGCTGCTTGCTGGAAGTTGGGGTATCGAGCCGGATGGTGACGGAGTGTATGTGTACGATGATGCCGCGGCAAGACCGAATTACGTCCCCGGCTCCGCCAGCCCTGAAGACACCGAGTGGATACAATGGGGCGCAAATGCTTCCGTGATTTACGGCAACCCATTCAGTTTCGAGGGTGGGGGGATTTCGACTCTGAATGTCACATCATCCGGCGTATCTTTCGGCAGCTTCAACGGGCAGCAAGGGGGTGACATGGATTATGCACCCACACAGTACGACGCTGGGACCGGGCTGCTTTATTCCTATACCCTGGCCTTGAATCCCGCAAACGGGAGTGAGGTCGGGATGTTCAATATAGCGCCGAACGTCATCAATGGTCCTATCGGGCAAGCGGCCTGCACCTCGGACTCGTCTTCGGGGCACTATTACTGTGTACTGGGAGATTCTGAGTTGTGGGTGTTCAACCTCAGTAACTACGCGCTCGTTCAACGGGTTTGCTTAGGGGGGTGCATAGGCTCGCCCACCTCGTCGATCACCGGAGCGCCCCAGCATCTGGTCCGTTGGGGCAACGCCGGTCTTGCCTTAACCACCGAGACCTCCCTCAACGGGGGCAATGGCGGCTTCTTCCTGATCGACGGCGCCAGCGTCAATCCCAATCTTCCAGCGGACGTAGCTTCCGGCGCCCCGACCTGGTCCTATAGCTGGCTATCGTCCATCAGTCCCCAGCAGGCCCCGGTCGGCAGCTCGGATGTAACCCTGACCATTAACGGAAGTAATTTCACGGCCGACAGCACGGTCTACCTGGCCAAAGGCCCGCTGCTGCCCACCTTCCTCCCCACCACCTTCATCAGCTCGACTCAACTTGCTGCCACCATTCCTGCGGTTTGGCTGGCGAGCGCGGGGACGCTGCCCATCAGCATCTACGATTCCAGTTCGGGTCTTTATTCCAGCGATACCTTGACCTTCACCATCACGTCGCCTTCGGTCGCCGGCAGCCCGACGCAAGTGAATTCGATCAATCTGGGCGGGTTTGCCTTAGCTTCATCCCCGGCGAGCGACCTCATTTATGTGGCCACGACGGACGTTGCGGGCTCCTATCCCAACTCCGTCTTGGCCATCAATGGCCAGACGGGGGCGGTTAGCCAGTCCCAGCCCGTGAGCACCAATCCCTTTGTGCTCGCTCTCAGCGCCGGCGCGCAATATCTTTACGTGGGATACTACGAAGCGACCATTCTGACCCAACTCCCGCTTCCGGCCTTGTCACCGCCCCTTAACTGGTCGTTGAGCAATCCCACTTCGTCGGACGTCTTCGTCGCGGGGGATATCCAAGCTGCGCCCGTAAACCCCCACACCACGGCCGTGACCCTCTTTAACATGAATCTCCAGCCCGTGTATGACGGAGGGCTGGTGATTTACGACGATGACGTGGAACGGCCCGACTACCTGCAGGGATGGGGGGCCAGCGTCGGTCCTGGCACTTATTTCACTCTCGCTTGGGGCCCAACCGATGACGTCTTGGGTGCGGCATCCGATGGAACGGCTACCATCATTGACGGCGTCGGTCCTCTCTACGGCATTCAGGTCAGTGCCTCAGGGGCCACATACCTGGCGACGGGGAGCGACAATGCGTTCAATCAGTGCGGAGGTGAACTCCACTCTGATTTTGGGACTGGCCTTATCTACAGCGACTGCGGCAACGTCGCCAACCCTACGACCCTGGCGACTGTGGGAACCTACAAGGCTGCGGGCCTGCTCGTACCGGATTCCTCCCTGAACCGCGTTTTCATCCTGGGGCAAACGTCGGCACAGGCCAACACCAACAACTACACGATCCAGTCATTTAACCAGACGGCTTTTACGCCCGTTTCCTCCATCACCCTCAATAACCTGCAAGGCATTCCCTTTGCATTCTCCCGCTGGGGAGCGTCGGGCCTTGCCGTACTAATGGAGACTGACCTTGATACCAGCGTGCCCGGGATGCTGTACTTGATTCAAGACTCCACTTTCGTCAGCAATGCTCTCGCCGCGGATGTCAGTGTTTCGAAACGGCAGGAATTGGTGCAACAGCGGTGGAAGCGCCTTACCAAACGCGACCTTCTAAAGATGCTGCGAGCGAGAAGATCCGTAAGCAATTAGCCGGCGTTGCACCGAGGTGCCGAAGCGTTTGCCAATCACAACTTGGATGTGTAGTCGCCTATACATGGAAGTGGCCACGAAAGTGGACAATCACGCCGCCCTTTTCGCTAACTTTGACCTAACCTCGGAATTGCGATTGCTTATTCGTCGGCTCCATTCCCAGTATCCCGGGTCGATTCTGAGCACGGAGGTCACGCCTGTTGCCAAGTTAATGAAGCCGCCGTGATAGTTGATTTCGCCATACCGAAACAGCCGGGCCAGTAAGGCCAGCGCGTGCTGAGCGAGGGTCGAGTTGACAAATGGCGATTGTCGTTCAAGGGGCTCAACCGCGCTACAGCTTGGTGCTCCGTCATCATCGAGGCTGGGATCCACGATCTCAGGATACAGCTCGGCGGCCGTACGCAGTCGCAGTCTTGACCTTCGATTACGTTCGTTGAGGGGCTCCCCCATAATGAATTGTCCGCTGTCCGCGTTATTCCCGGCATCGACGAGGTATGAAACCCGGCTCCATTTCCCAACCGCATCGCGAATTGCAGCCCGTGCCGCCCGCGTGTCGACACACCCTACAACGATTTGAGCGCGGGGGTCGTCGCCAGAATAACCGCGCGAAATAATCGTTCCCGGCCGCAAGTAAACGGGAACCGCTTCCCACTTCAGTCCCCAAAATAGGTTCAACCGGTTGACCAAAATGACGGCCTTGTTTTGGCCGATCTCTGACCGCGCGAAAGGCTGGCGGATAGCAATTCGCTGCGGCCGGGAGAAAGTCGCCGAGGGAAAGATGCGGATCGCGAAGATCCCATAGCGGTGGTGACGGAAGCCACTGACTGGGTGATAAAGTACTAGTGAGGGGAGTCAGGTAGTCTACCGCTTTTGCAATTCATGAGAAAGTAGAATGACGGGGTGCTCTAGATAAGAGCGAAGGCAGGCACCGGCGGCGAAAAATGGCCGGCAGCCACTTTAGATCCTGTGTAACGGCGCAACGTCTACCCACGATATCCGCCGTCAATTCCTGGCGTGAAATCCCCTTGCCACCAGTAATCGACCCTGGCCGAGGCGGGTTAACTCCTGGTTCAACTCGGATACCGTAAACTGACCCTCTACCACTAAACTCAAGCTCCACCACCAACCTTTCCAGACTGTGCGGAGATTGCAGGGAATTCCCTCGACCTCGCACTATTACAGAACTTCTGGCAAGCCGAAGTCCCGTCTGAAGAATTCCAACTACACAAAGGAGGAA
>PLWR01000098.1 GCA_003165615.1 Acidobacteriota bacterium
AAGTGGTTTCAGCAGGCTGCGCCGGAGGGCGTGCGCGTTCTGGGCCCCTGCACGGCGCCTATCGCCCGCATCAAGGGCACTTACCGCTTCCACCTGATTTTGAAGGCGTCGTCGCGCAAAGCATTGAACGCGGCCCTGCGGGCAATGCTGGCGCACGCGGAAGCCGCGGGCATTCCCCGGCGCAACGTGATTGTGGATGTGGATGCGCTGCGGCTGATGTGAGCACCTGCGGTGCGGCCAAATGCCTTCGGCTGGAAGTACGAGCGACATCGGTTTCCCACCATTCGCAAAGGACGCGAAGGATGGGAAACCGGCTGATGTGAGGCGGGCGGCGCTGGCGATTCGCACAGTTGCGGTGTTCGCCAGGCAACAGGCAACGCCCATTTCTTTGCTAATTCCGCGAATGCTCGCGAGGCACCGCCGACTCGCAGGCTTGCGGCCCTAGTTCGGCGCGGTGCTGAACGGGTCGGCATGGAGGAAGTGCATGAGCGAACTGTCGTAAAAGGGCGTGGGCGTGAAGGAGAGCAGGAAGATGGCGATGCCGAGGATGCCCAGGATCATGCGACCGCGGTGCAGTCCGGTCTGCAGTGGAACCCTGGGGTGGCGCATGGCCGGAATCATGAGGAAGATGCCCCAGAGCATCCAGCCAACCCAGAAGACCGCCCCCATGATAAACAGCACGATGGGCAGAAAGCTGGTGAAGGCGCGATGCACCCGCGGAGAGAGCGCATAGAGCAGGTGGCCGCCGTCGAGTTGTCCGCCGGGGATCAGGTTGAGCGAGGTAATGAAGAGGCCTATCCAGCCGGCCACCAGAACCGGGTGAGGCGCGATCTGGTCAAAGGGAGGGATGGTTGGATCCCACTGCACCAGCAGCGCGTGGAGCAGGCGTATGGTCAGCGGTTCTCCGCCAAAGCGAACAATGGCGGCCGGGGCGTTGGCCGCGGAGTGAACGCTGAGCGCAAAGCCCACCGCAACGGCCGCCACCGATGCCACATAACCGGCCAGCGGGCCGTAAACCCCCACATCCATCAGGGCATCGCGGCTGGGAATGCGGGTACGGATTTGAATTACGGCGCCGGCGGTTCCGCTGAGAGTGGGAGCGGGCAGCACCCAGGGCAGCGTGGCGCGAATGCCNNTGGTCTGACAGCCAGCCCCAGGGCCAGAGGTCGCTGTCGCGCACCACCGGGGGCATGCCCTCAATGAAGTTCTGCATGAACCGCGCGCCGTTGGCAGTAGTGGTGACCACGCTGGCGGTGAGCAGCAGCAGAGGCAGGCCATACTCCCTGAAGGTTGAGCGCACTTGGTTCCTCAAAGTTCTCAGAGCGGCAGCAGACTGCCGGACCTGTTTCCGGAAGTGAGAGCCCGGAAAGCCGATGCCTTACCGGCCGCCGGAGTCTGCGGCGCGGAAGCTGAGTTGCGCGCGCCTGCCGTGCGTTTAACTGCTGGGCGTGACCGCGTCCAGCGAGTGCAGTTCCTTGCCCGGCTTGAAGCGGACAGCCTTACCGGGAGTGATGCTAACCTCAGTGCCGGTGCGGGGATTGCGGCCGATGCCGGTNNACGATGTCCTGCTTAATCAATGGGGAACCTCTCTGGCGCAACTGAATTCAATGTACAACGCCCTACGCTGGTGATATTACAGGTTTTGTTGCGATTGTGGAACACCGGAATGGGCAAAGAGCGGATTTTTCCACTGACGAAATCCTATCTCGTTTCTCTCCGCCGGTATTTTGCCTACAGCCTGGCGCGTTTGGCAAACGATTTTAATTGTCAATCTGCAGGAGCTTTCGTAAGATGAACTTACAAGATTTAGACGTTTTCAGCTAGTTTTTTATCTGTACACGAAATATGACCGTGTAGATAAGATTCATGTCGGCATAAAGCGGCCGTTGGATCAGAAGCAGGCTGTGAACCATAGGATGGTCAGGCTTTTCAGTGACCAGCAAGACAGCGGGAGTAGGATGTCCTCCATGTACAGTCAGGAACCCATTCATATCGGCCTGGTTTCAGACGAACCCATTCGGCTTGAGGGGCTGTCCAGCATTTTTGAGTACCGCGCCCAGGAAGGGAAGCCCGCGCTGCTTCCCATTACCGGGACGCTGGATGAACTTCTCTCCCGCTCATCGCTGGAATACCTGGTTGTGGATTTGCATTCTACCTCCTGCGGGCTGGATACGCTGGATGCCATTCGCCGCACCCGTCCCACCCTCCGGTTGATCGTCATCGGCCCGCAGGACGACGACGAACTGGTGCAGAATGCGATCATTGCCGGCGCCAGAGCCTACCTGGGCCTCTCCGCAGGTCCCGAATTGGTGCGCCAAGCTATTGAAGTCGTTACCTCAGGCTCCATCTGGGCGCCACGCCGCTTACTTTCACGCCTCATCGATCGCCTTTTGAATGTTAATCTTGCGATTCACACCACTCCCGTCCCTCAACTCACGCCCCGAGAAGAGCAGGTGCTGAAACTGATTCTGTTGGCGAACTCCACGCGCGAAATTGCGCGTCAGCTTGGCATCGAGCAACGGACCGTAAAGGCTTATATTGGAAGGCTTATGCGCAAGACAGGCGCTGACAACCGCGTCAAGCTATCGGTTTTTGCAGTCAGTCATTCACTTTTGGCAGAAGCCAGTGGCAAGCGTGCCGGCGCCCCCCGACCCTACGAGAAAGCATAATAACTAAGTAGTTATATGAATGGATTACTTTAAGTCATAGCCCCTAAGTACTCTTGTGTTTGGCAGAAGCCAGTGGTAGGGGTCACGGCGCCTCCCGACCCTACGAAAAAGCATGATAACTAAGTAGTTATATGAATGGA
>PLWR01000732.1 GCA_003165615.1 Acidobacteriota bacterium
CCGGAGTGAAATACATACCCCCCTACGGGTAATTGTCAGGAACAATGCGCCCATTGGCGGTGGCGATGATCCCGCCCGGGGGATTGAACGAATGGGGAAGGTCTTCGAACGGGATGAAACCCGTCCAGTCATAGTCATCCGTGCTGCCGGCCGCAGGGACCGAGCCATTGCCGTGTTTGCGGATGGGGACAAGTCCGGCGGCATAGAAACCGATGTTGCCTTCGGCATCGGCATAGACGAAATTCTGCATTGGAATCTTGAAGTCGCGGAGGGCGGCGGTGAACTCCCGCCAGTTGCCCGCTTGATCGATGCGCAGGAAGGGAAGGCGGAGCGCGTGCGGGGTGAGCAAGGTCCATTGCAAGGCAAGGTCCCGTTTGCCGTCGTGCGATATGACCGGTCCGTGCCGCGTGACCACAACGGTGAAGTGGTAATCGCGCTGGCCGTGGACTTGGATGCTCTCCTCGCGCAGGTCCGCATCCACCCATTGGCCGTTGTGCAAATACTTCCTCGGGTTGCGGGAATTGAAGCTCTCGGCGTACAGATCCTGGACATCGGGCGCTGTGTTGGTAGCGCCCCAGGCGATATGTTCATTGTGGCCGATGATGACGAGCGGCAGCCCGGGAAGACTGACACCGGTTACGTCGAGCCCGGGCGCTTTGAGATGAACCATGTACCAGACGCTGGGGACGCTGTGGGGAAGATGGGGATCATTCGCCAGGAGCGGCTTGCCGGATTTCGTGTGCGATCCACTCACAACCCAGTTATTGCTCCCGGCCCCGGACACGGAGGACGAAACTGGAAAATCGAAAATCGAAAACCGTGTGGAGCTTTCCTGCGGCGCGCGGGCAACGCGGCCAGTTTCGAGTTTCGAGTTTCGAGTTTCGAGATTCGGGGTGCGCTCGTGAGGCGGAACCTCGGCGACCGGTACATCGAGCGCAGAGTGGTCAGGAAACGCATCAGCGAAGAGGTCTTCCCCCAACTTGGCGGCGATATGCTCGCGCTCCAGATCCACTCCCCAGCTTTGGCTCAGCGCCGAAAGGTTTAAGCCTACGGCCACCGAATCGGCCTCGCGCCATGGCCGGGGTTCGTACCGCAATGCGAGGAATTCCAAAGGCAGGCGGTCGCGGTGACTCTCAATGAAGGCATTGACGCCGCGCGTATACGAAGCAAGAAGACGATGCTCGTCGGGGGAGATATCCGCAAGGGCTGATGCCGCCACCTGTGGAAAGCCCAGCGTGCGGCTTTCAATGTCCATGCGCAGAGTGCGATCACCAAAGATTTCTGAAAGCTCCCCCTCAGCATTCCGCCGGCTCAAGTCCATTTGCCACAGGCGGTCCTGCGCGGTGACGTAGCCTTGGGCGAAGAGAGCATCCGCAATCGACTGGGCGCGGATGTGGGGAACTCCGCGCGCGTCGCGTAGCACTTCCACTTGCGCCGCGAGCCCCGGCACGGGAATCGACCCATCCAGGACGGGCAGGCTCGATCGTATCCGCCGATGGAGCCATGTTCCCGCGCCCATCAAAGTGAGCAGCAAAACGATAAAGACTGACAGGACCAAACGCTTGAGGAATTGCTTCATGTCTTTTGGGTTTGCAAGGCCATCCGGCGGAAGATCCCTCTCCGCAGTACAAGTGCCGTCCCCCTCTGAATCTCTCCCCGGCGTTCCAGGGCGCCATCGCGGAGCGCCTTCTCTGTTGATGCCCCTACCAGAGCCATTCCACCCAAAACCTGGGCGCGCGGTGGCCGCCACGTAGTTTAGCAGCCCCGGGGCCGTTGGGCGGCGAGATATTTGCCAGGTGCCGGGAGGTGACGGGCGCCACGTCATGCAAGAGGCTGGATCGTACCAAAGATCACAGAATTCGACAAAAGTCGAAGGCAAGCGAATTTGACTTCCCGGAACAAATTACTCGAACGCCATTAATGCCGATGTACCGTGCCATGCATAAACGTAACTTGCCCTTTCGAGATTCCAAAGTTATAGTACGCACCATGAGCTTTGTCGTCCAATTCTACTGTGGTTAGATAAGGGGACCATGGCAAACCCTGACTTTCGCGCGCCATTGGTTGACGAGAGTGCTGTACCGTTTGGCTTAAGAGGAGCTTGGCCGCTCCAATTTCGCAATTTCATCGTCCACCATTTGGAAGGGCTGTTCATCCTGCTGGTAGTGGCCATCGTGGGAGCGGTTTTCTACCTTTTCCCTTACAAAATCGCGTTCCTCAACTTTTTCTATCTCCCGGTCTTGTCGGCTGCCTACTTTCTGGGCAAACGCAAAGCCGTGATGGGCGCCGTCCTCTGCTTCTTGTCGGGCATCCTGTTTGCTTATTACCGGCCGGGTGAATTCGCCGTGCAGGGAACGCGGATCAACGCCCTGCTGGTGCTCGCGACATGGGGCGGGTTTTTGATTCTGGCCAGCGCTGCCATTGGATCGTTGCAAGAGAGGCTTGCCCGGGGGTTCGAGGAGACGCGTCAGCTCTACGATGAGCTGAAGCGCAGCCGCGTGACCGAAGAGATGAAAGAGAAAGTGGAGAAAGCCCTGTACGCCACAATGGATCCGGTCGTCGCGAAGTTAGCCACGGAGGGAAAGCTGCGGTTCGAAAAGCGTGAAATCAGCATCATGTTCACGGATCTCACTAACTTTACGACCTATTCAGACAAGAACCGGGCGGACGTGGTGCTGGAGGAACTCAACCGCTATTTTGGGCAAATTGAGCCCATCGTGGATCTCTTCCGCGGTCACATTGACAAATATATGGGCGACGGCATCATGGTGGAATTCGGCGCACCGGTGGACTATGACCGTCATGCCCTTCTGGCCGTTTTAGCCGGACTGCGCATGCAGATCAACGTCAAGAAACTGAACCTGCCCTGGCGTATGCGCGTGGGAATCGCCACCGGTAGTACGGTGGTGGGCATGATGGGAGTACGGCGGCAAGCCTACAGTGCGGTGGGCGACCGCGTAAACGTGGCGAAACGCCTCGAGGAGATTTGCGAACCGACCAAGGTTTACATCGACGAACCCACGTTCCGCGCCGTTGAGCCGTTTGTCAACGCCACCAAGCTCCGCAACCTGGGGTACGGCCGGCAATCGGACCACGAGTTGCTTGAGCGCATGACTGCCCTGGAAGAAAGACTTTCGCAGGAAAGTGAAAGTGCCGAACTTCTTTATGAACTGGGCAAAGCCAGTTTTGAACTCCACGATGCCACAACGGCTATTCGCTACTTTGAGCGGGCCCTCGCTTTGGACCCCCAATCCACGCAGATCAAGCTGGCCTATGCGGATGCCAATTTCAAGCGTGATGAGTTTGAAAAGATTCAACTCAAGGGGAAATTGCAGAAGATTACGGTCTACGAAGTAACGGGCGTCAAGGACCGCTGGAGGGAACCGGCGGTGATTCCTCCTGCAATATCGGCAGCTTACGCGGAGGCAGAGTCGCACATTGAAATACCGGAGGAAGTGGTGTTGGCGGTGGAAGCTCTGGATGGGTCGATCGGCCATTGCCGCGTTGTGGCGCTTCTTTCTTACGCCCTTGCCGACCGGCTGAAGTTGAACGAGGAGATGAAGAAGACCATTATGCTGGCGGGCTACCTCCAGGATCTTGGGAAGGAAGCGGTGCCGCACCACGTTCTGAACCGTGCTGGCAGCTTGACGGATCAAGAGTCAAAGTTGGTGGAAAAATACGTGCAGGAAAGTGTTGCTGCCTGCCGCCGCATGGGCTACGTGGATCCCCATCTCCTGGAAATCGTGCTGCATCATCACGAAACGTGGGATGGCTCAGGGTATCCCGACGGCCTGCGGGGCGATGCGATTCCCCTGGGGGCGCGCATCACGGCAGTGGCAGAGGCCTACAGTGCGCTCACCTCGTGGCGGCCCTATCATGAGGCGTGGGACACTCGTGTGGCGCTTAGTGAGATTCGCAAAGGCATGGAAAAGGGTCGATACGATCCAAATGTCGCCACGACCCTCATCGAGATGCTTCGACCATAATTCGCTTCCTCCTGAATGCCCATAAATCTCCTGGTTTGGTGGGCAGGGAGCGTAGTTCGGGACATTCTTGTTGGCGTGTAGACTGATTCCCCGTCATAATAAAGAGCAAACCTTTATTCCCTGCTCCCGCATCAATAAGAGTAGGGGTTTCATATAAGGGTTACGGTGGGATACTTGGAAACGGCTAGGGAGAGATATTGCATAAGAGAATGGGCCGACCACCTGCCTTGATAACCTAAGGGAATGAATTCCGTCTAAGAATTTAGGGCCATGGTTTTGAGATGCCTTGTAATCATTGCCGGGTGCATTGACGGGGCGATGGTGGCTCTCGTGACGCGCCGAGGGGGGTTTCTCTCGCACGAATGGAACGACCAGTGCTCCACGAATCCGGGCTAACGGGCATGGAGATTCAACCGGTCGCCTGAAGGAGGAAGATTTTATGCGAATTGACAAGCGATTCTTGCGCGAAAACCTGGGGGGGTTGAGCCTGACTTTGATTGGGCTCCTGACCCTGGGATTGTCCTTGATGCTTTACCAGGGAAATCACCTGTTCCCGGGTTTTGCCCTGGCGCAGGGAAAGGGATTGGATGGGCCGGATATCGATGTCCTGGAACGGCAGAACCAAGCGTATGAACGAATCGCCAAAACTGTTACGCCCGCCATTGTGGCGATTCAGTCCACCCAGGTTATTAAAGTGCAGCAATCACCTTTCATGAACGATCCGTTTTTCGGGCGGCTTTTTGGGAACATGTTTCCCCAAGTTCCCCGCGAGCAGCGCGAACACGCGCTAGGGAGCGGCGTGATTTTGTCGCCCGAAGGGTACATTGTGACCAACAACCACGTGGTCGCCAAAGCGACGGAAATCTCGGTGACGCTCTCCGACAAACGGACGTTTAAGGGCAAAGTTGTGGGCGCAGATCCCCAAACCGATGTGGCCGTCATCAAGATCGACGGTAGCAACCTGCCCACGGCGCCCTTCGGCGATTCCGACCAGCTCAAGGTAGGAGACACGGTCATGGCATTTGGGAACCCTTTTGGGCAGTACTTCACCGTAACGCGCGGCAGCGTGAGCGCCTTGGGCCGCTCCGGTAACCGCATTGAGGGGCAGAATGGAATCGAAGATTTCATCCAGACCGATGCTGCGATCAACCCGGGGAACTCCGGCGGCGCTCTCGTGAATATCCACGGCCAAGTGGTGGGAATCAACACCGCAATCTTGAGCGGGAACTCTGGCCCAGGCGGCGAGGGCGGTTCCGTCGGCATCGGATTTGCCATTCCTTCCAACATGGCGAAGCACGTGATGGAGGACCTGGTCAAGACCGGAAAGGTGAGCCGCGGATACCTTGGGGTTTCGATCCGGGACCTCGATGATGGTTTGGCCAAGCAGTTCAAGGTGCCGGATACTGCCGGCGCCCTCGCCGAAGACGTGACCCCGGGCGGGCCCGCCGACAAAGCCGGGCTCAAGGCCGGTGACATCATTCGCAAATTGAACGGCCAGGCCATACCGGATGCCGGCCAACTTACTATCCAGGTGACGAACCTGAGCCCCGGCGGCATAGCCACGTTGGACATCTTGCGCGATGGCCAACCTCTGACTATCAAGGTGACGCTCGGCGAGCGGCCTTCTGACCTCAGCGCTCGTGTCGGTGGTGGCGGAGGCGTTCAGCAGGGGACTCTGCGCGGCATCGCCGTGGAGAACCTCACCCCCTCGATCCGCGATCAGTTGGGTCTGCCCGCAAATGCGATGGGCGTAGTGATTGCCCAAGTTGATCCCAATAGCCCCGCCGCGCAATTCGGCATTCAGGAAGGCGATGTAATCGAAAGCATCAATCGTCAACCGGTGCGCAACGTCTCGGACTTCAACCGTCTGGCTGCGCAAGCGAAAGGCCAGATCCTGCTGCGGATCAACCGTCAGGGCAATGGCGTCTTTGTGGTCATTTCACCTGACGAAGGCGGCGGTGACGGTCAGTAACCCGGGAGCTGGGGGCTGGGATTTGGGTGCTGGGGACGCTGGTCTGGGGGCTTGGTTCTTCCCCAGCCCCAAGTCCCCAGCACCCCGCCCCTTGCTTAGACATGGGAATCACCCCAAAGGTGCAGAGACTCTTGACAATGGTTCTGGTGGCAGTCGCGGCCGGAATGCTGATTGTTGTGGTCACCCTTAGGGTTATTGAGAATCAACTCATCTACTTTCCTCCACGCTATCCCGAGGGCTTCCCCGCAACACAAACCTACGAACGCGAAGGGGAAGACGTCTGGTTGCAAACCGCCGATGGCGTCAGAATCAACGCCTTCTACCGATCAAACCCCGCATCAAAACAGGTTCTCCTCTGGTTTCACGGGAACGCGGAAAACATCGGCTACGGCCTTGGCCAGATGCGGGCGCTCGCCCGGATCGGGGTCAATATCCTTGCCGTCGATTACCGCGGGTACGGTAAAAGCGAGGGCAAGCCGGATGAAGCGGGCGTTTACCGGGATGCCGACGCTGCCTACGACTATCTTGTAAACCAACGGCATTTTCGCGCTCAAGACATCATCATCTATGGACACTCCTTGGGGGGCGCGGTGGCGATAAACCTGGCGTCGCGCCGCCCGTGTGGAGGGTTGGTCGTCCAAAGCTCTTTCACCAGTGCGCGGGCGATGGCCCGACGACTGTTCGCCCTTCCGTTTATCGAGTATGTGGTGAAGTCCCGCTTCGACTCTCTACACAAGATTCGCGATGTGCATGCGCCCATTCTGATTGTTCATGGCACACGCGATGAAGTCGTGCCCTTTGCGATGGGGCAGCAACTCTTTGCCGCGGCGCCTGAACCCAAGCGCTTCTACTCCATCGCCGGTGCAGGCCACAACAATGTGTTGGAAGCAGGCGGCGAAAGTTACCTTGCTGGTCTCAAAGATTTTGTCGAGGATTCGAGACGAGAATAGCGCGGAAGTTTATGAGACCTGGGGTGGCGGTACCGATGCGGTTGCTCTTAATTCACCCGATCACCCGCCTGCGGGCCGAAGCGCCGCACGGGACCGTGGAGAGCGGAACCCTTCGGCGGGCGTAGGCCCGATCACCAGATCTTCCGATTTCATCGAATCAGCAGCCCCGACAAGGTTATGCCCAGGCCGGACACGCCCATCAGAATTCCCAATTGCCAGAATTCCCGTCGCTTAGTCAGCAGGGTCAGTGAGGCGATGACGATGGCGGCATCCAGGCACACTTCGCCGAGGTCGAAGCGATTGGCCCGGCGCTGCGCCCCGGCAACCTCTCCTTCGAACTCGCCGGCTTCCTTCTTGATTTCCTGAAGTTCGTCCTCCGAGCGCGCCATTGCCTTGGTCAACTTTTCCTTCACCTTGTCCGCCTGCGCGGCGTCTTTCACTGAGGAGACGGAAAGCAGGTCCAGGAAGAGCTCATAGTTATGCACCCGGATATTCTTAGCCTGATAATATGCCCATTGATCTGTTGCCTTGCTTTGCATCAGCAATTCTTCCGTGTGGGAGCGGTGCCCGAGCAGGGTGGTGGCCGCCAGCACTACGGCAAGCACCGCCACGGTAAATGTGACCGGGATCAGTGAAGGGTTGCCCGCGGAGTGTTCCGCGTCCTCCTGCATATCGTGGAGTTCGTTGATTTCCATAGCGCCTCCGGCCTGGGGTCATTCGACCCTTGCAGGGTCGAGAAACATGCGTCGCCTTTCCGGGGGCGTTGCCCCCGGCTACTAACTTGTGCCCTTACAGGGCACGGAAAGCCTACGAGTTTTTCCGCAGCCTCTAAAGCCCCGCCCTTCCGGCGGCGTCCAAACCTGGTGAGAAGCTCGGGCTAGCGCCA
>PLWR01000507.1 GCA_003165615.1 Acidobacteriota bacterium
TTTCCGCATCGTGAATCAGGACTATTTGCGCGGCCTGCACTTTTCCTCCGACGGCCAGGTGCGGGTCGTGCTTTCCGGTCCGGCCAAGAGTTTTGAGGCCGTTGTGGGTGTGGACAGCAACGACATCGGCTACTACTCTAACGTCGGCCGGGGCGCGGTGGTGGCCTCCGTCGATGTCGCCGGCAAGACGCCCTTCCGCAGTGAAGTTCTGCACGAGGGCATGACGGGCGTTCCCGTCAAAGTGGACCTCGGCAATGCCACGGAGTTTGACCTCAAGGTGGAGGACGGTGGCGGCGGAATAGCTTTTGGCAATCATTTTGACCAGGCCGATTGGGCCGACGCGAGGGTGACCTTGGCGGATGGCAAAACCGTCTGGCTGGGGGACCTTCCCACCGGACCGCTGCGTGCTCCCTTGACCCCCGAAGTGCCCTTCTCCTTTCGTTACGGCGACCGGCCTTCCAGCTATTTGCTGAAAATGTGGGAACTCAATCGCAGTTCCCGCCGCCTTGACGACAACCGCACGGAGCACACGCTGACTTACTCCGATCCGAGGGGCGGCCTGGTGGTGCGCGCAGTGGCGGTGGAGTATCGCGACTTCCCGGTGGTGGAATGGACGCTATACTTCCAAAATACCGGCAGCTCCCCGACGCAGATTCTGGAGGACATTAAGTCCCTCGACACGCGCTTCGAGCGCAGCGAGGACGGCGAATTCATCCTGCATCACAGCAAGGGCTCGCAGGCCACCTCCACGGACTTTGAACCTTATGCGGACCGTCTGGAGCGCAAGGCGGAAAAGCGGTTCAGCGCGGCGGGTGGCCGTCCCACCAACACCGATATGTGCTACTTCAATATTGCCTTGCCGGGCGAAGGCACGATTGTTGCTCTCGGTTGGCCGGGGCAATGGGCGGCAAGTTTTATGCGCGACGAAGGCACGGGACTCCAGGTGCGTGCGGGTCAGGAGTTGACCCACTTCAAATTGCTGCCCGGCGAGGAAGTGCGCAGCCCTCTGGTGGCCCTGGTGTTTTGGCATGGCGATTGGATGGATGGGCAGAACGTCTGGCGGCGATGGATGTTGGCCCACAACCTGCCGCGTCCCGGTGGCCAGTTGCCGCCGCCGCTGCTCTCCACCGGCACCAATGGCTACACCATCGAGATGCAGGGCGCGAACGAACAGAACGAAAAAGAATTCATGCAGCAGTACTTCGATCTCGGGTGGAAGTTTGACTACTGGTGGATGGACGCGGGCTGGTATCACTTTAAGGACGGTTGGTGGAACACCGGGACGTGGGATCCTGACCCCGCGCGCTTCCCGCATGGCTTCCGCCCCATCTCGGACTTCGCCCACGCGCATGGTGTGAAGACCATCGTGTGGTTTGAGCCGGAGCGCGTTACCGCGGGCTCGTGGCTTTGGGAGAATCACCCGGAGTGGCTGCTGGGAAAAGGCGGAGGCAACCGGCTTCTGGATCTCGGCAACCCCGAGGCCCGCAAGTGGCTGACTGACCACGTGGACAAGTTGCTCACCGAGCAGGGAATTGATTTGTACCGGCAGGATTTCAACTTTGATCCGCTGGACATCTGGCGCGCCAATGATGCTCCTGACCGGCAGGGCATTACGGAAATCCGCCACGTCACGGGCTATCTGGCTTATTGGGATGAACTGCGGCGGCGGCATCCGGACATGCTCATTGACACCTGCGCCAGCGGCGGCCGCCGAGACGATTTGGAAACCCTGCGCCGCGCCGTGCCCCTCTGGCGAAGTGACTACGGCATTGATGATCCCCCCGCCATGCAGGATCTCACTTACGGGTTGGCCTTGTGGGTCCCGTTCTTCGGAACCGGCATCCGGTCATCCAACCCATACTCTTTCCGCAGCACCATGGCGATGGCGATGGGCGCGGGTCCCGATCCCCGCAGCAAGAACGTTGATTTCCCGGCGCTCAGCCGTCTGGCCTCCCAGTGGCGGCAAGTCGCACCTTATTATTACGGCGACTACTATCCGTTGACCTCATACACGACGGAAAACAGCGCCTGGGCGGCCTGGCAATTTGACCGCCCCGCCACGGGCGATGGCGTGGTGCAGGCATTCCGGCGCACCGAGAGTCCCATGGAAAAGGCCAGGTTCAAGCTCCGCGGGCTCGACGCGGCAGCGCAGTATGCCGTGAGCAATCTTGACGCGCCCGGCGAATCCCAGTTCAGCGGACGCGAATTGGAAGAACAGGGGCTGCCGGTGGTAATCAAGGATCAGCCGGGCGCGGTGATTATTATTTATAAGAAGGTCAAGGGAGCACGGTAGGGCAAATGCTGTTCACTTAAGCTGGCTGGTCCCAACTCGACCCCCTCACCCCCGGCCCCCATAGGCGTTAAAATAAGCGCTGCCGACCCAAATTGGGGCCAGGAACTCGATACCTTCTCCCCTGGGGAGAAGGTGGCAGAGGGACGAGGCCGGATGAGGGGTCTGTTTCTGTCGCATAATAGCTGTCGAAACCCCTCACCCACCGCCTTGCGGTCCCCCCTCTCCCCACGGGAGAGGGATCAGTTTCCTTATTTTAACGCCTATGGGGGCCGGGGGTGAGGGGGTCAAGTTGGGACCAGCCAGNNGCCCGCAGGCGGGTGAGGGGGTCGCACAGTAACCTTTTCCCACTTATTGCCCTGAAACCCATTAAGTGAACAGTATTGTGGTTAGCTGTCGGCGGTCAGCTCTCAGTTCTTCCCCTGCCGGGCCGGTGCCGAGGGAGTCACCAGGAACAAATTGTGTTTGGGTCCCGATGGCATCTGCTTTCCACTGGAAGTATAATGCTGCCGAATTGTTGTAGGCTTTCCTGACATCTTCCGGAGGCTGGCATGAAACTTCAAGCAACCATCAAGATTGTCCTGTTGGCCATGATCGTGGTTCTATCCGCAGCGGCGCAGACTACCAGCGTGGCGCCTCAGAAGCCGCTAACCCGCGCGCAGATTCTCGCCTTGCTGGCAGGTGATGTTCCCAGTTCCCGCGTAACCATGCTGGTCGAGCAGCGCGGAATCGATTTCACGCCCAATGACGCCTATCTGGGGCAAGTCCAAAAGAGCGGAGGCGAGGAGGATCTGGCCACGGCCTTGCAGTCTGCCCACGTAATGAACGCCGCCAACGCCACCCCGCCATCTGCGGCCCATGCCTCGGAAGCCAAGCGGGAGGAGGCGAAGCAAGAGGAGTTGACGCAGCACACGGCGCGGGGAACAGAGTACTTTCAGGATCATCACTATGCCGAAGCGGAGGCCGAGTATCGCGCGGCGGTCAAACTGGACCCCAAGAATTCCGATTTACACATGGCGCTCGCCCGCGCCCTCAACTCTCAGAAGAGAACGGACGAAGGGATGCAGGAAGCGCGCTTGGCCATCCGCTTGAATCCGGAAAGCGACATGGCTCACTTCGCCCTGGGCAATGCGCTGCGGATGCAGGAAGACTGGGACGGAGCCGCCGCGGAGTATCGAGAGGCTATTCGGCTTAACCCGAACTACGATATGACCCATAACAATCTGGGCGTCACGCTGAGGCATCAGGACAACATGGACGGGGCGATCGCGGAGTTTCGCGAGGCGCTACGCCTGAATCCCCAGGAACAATTGGCGATGGCGAACCTCGGTAACGCGCTCGAGAGCAAAGGCGATCTGGACGGCGCCCTTGCCCAGTACCGGGAACTCGCGCGCCTTAAACCCGGCCTGCCCTTCGCGCACTTCCGGCTCGGCCAACTGCTGGAGAAAAAGGGCGAACCCCGCAGGGCGCTGAATCAATTTCGCCTGGCGGTGGACCTGGCGCCGGAGAATCGTGCGTTCAAAGCGGCCTACGAACGCGCGAAGCGCAATCAATAAGATAATTGTAAAGTATAAATTATAAAGTTAAGAATTGGGCATTTGGGGATGGGAGCAATTCTGCTTACATAGGGGGTTTGAAGAATCCATTGCCCCGAACGCCAGGGGTCAAGTTCGTTTAATCCGTCACGGTTTTGACCCCCTCACCCGCCTGCGGGCCGAAGCCGGATTCACTTATTCCTCACCGGGTGCCCCTTCGGCGGGCGTAGGCCCGGCCCACCCCGGCTGATGAAAACGCCGGCTGCGGGCCACCCTCTCCCCCAAGGGGGCGAGGGTTGTAAATTGAATTCAGCGCGGCCTCGCCTTCCAAACCCACAGCGAAAAATCCGGGTTAGTTCTTGGTGTCTTCCTTAGGCGCTTGCAGTCGCCCCTCGCGCAGCAACCGCTTGAGCTCCCGCACGATCTGCTTGTTGCGCGCCTCGATCACCGCGGCAGGGTCGCGCTTTTTCCAATCATGGAAACCAGCGCCGCTCTTCATTCCCAATTGAGATTTCTGATTCAACTCTTCCAGCAATCGCCCCGGTGCGCGATTGGCAGCCAAGTCTGCAAGCAGGTATTTATGAATCGTGTGAATCAGGTCCAGGCCGACGAGATCCATATTCTCCAAGGGGCCGAGAACCGGCAGACGGAGGCCGAAGGTCATCTTGGCGACGGTGTCCACATCTTCCGCCGATGCGATCCCCTGGCCGACGATTTCAATGGCCTCCCGCCAGAGTGCGTGAAGCATGCGATTGCCGATGAAGCCCGGCACGTCTGCGTTGACGCGCACCGCCTGTTTACCAATGCTCCGGCAGAATTGCATTGTGGTCTGGACGGTTTCCTCGGCTGTGCCTTCGCCGGCCACCACTTCCACCAACGGCATCAGGTGCGGCGGGTTCCAGAAATGCGTCCCGATCACCTGTGCCGGAAAACCAGACTGCCGCCCCATTTCTGAAATGCTGAGGCCGGAGGTGGTGCTGCAAAGAATCCCCCCGCGCAAGGCCACGCCGTTCAGTGAATGCCACAGCGCAACTTTGACGGCCAGGTCTTCCGCGATTCCTTCCACCACAAGTTCGGCTTCCCGATTGAGCGGCGCCAAATCGTTTGTGTAACTGAGTTCACCATAGTTTGGCTGTGCTTCGGGAAACTCGGAGGTCATCCACCGATCCATTTTTTCCAGGTCAAGGCGCGATTGATCCAGTTTCTGCGCGTTGCGGCCATACAGCCACACCCGATATCCGGACCGCCAGCAGGCCAGCCCCAGGGCCAGGCCGATCTGCCCGATCCCACAAACGCCGATGGTTCGAGGTGAAGAAATGATGGCCACGTTACACCTTTCCACGCTCTACCGGATAGGGCCACGGAATCTGCGAATGCAGTCCGCCATCCACGTAGAGCGTTTGCGCGGTGATGAACTCCGCTTGCGGCGAAGCGAGAAACACCACAGCGGCAGCCACGTCGCGGGTCTGCCCGATACGGCCCATGGGAGTCAGCGGGGCCCAGGTGGCGGCATAGTCAGGCGCTTCGGCCTTCGTACGCTCAATTTCAATGCACCCGGGAGCTACGCAATTCACCGTGATACCGTAGTGGCCCAATTCGACGGCCGCCACCCGCGTAAACATTTCGATGCCACCTTTACTGCTCGTATAGTCGACAAGGTTGGGGAACGGGGCCTTGTTGGAGCCCGAGCCGATATTGATAATCCGGCCCCAGCGTTTTGCCGCCATCAGTCTTCCCGCGCGCTGGGTGCAAAGGAATGTCCCTTTAAGATTCGTGCGAATCACCCGGTCCCACTCTTCTTCCGCCAAATCCAAAAGGGGTTTCCAGGTCTGGACTCCGGAGTTGTTGACGAGCACGGCGGGGGTCCCGAGTTTTTCCAATACCTCATCGAACATGCGGTCCACTTCCGGCTTAAAACCAATATCCGCCTGGACCACCAGGGCATTTCCACCCAGCGCCCGTATCTTTTCGGCTGTCGCCTCCGCGCCCTGCGGGTCCCCGTGGTAATTCACGGCGACATCGAAGCCCGCCTCGGCCAGGGCCACAGCAATGCCCCGCCCGATTCCCTTGCTGGCGCCGGTGACCACCGCGATCTTTGGAACTTCTTGTTTATCGGTCAGAGAGATTGGGATCATGGTTTTCCATCACTTTGTACTATTGCCGGATATGTGAATCGATTTCATAGGGCGTCCCGTCCAGTAGCGGCATTAGTGGCCTTCAGGTTCTCTTCTGATTCTCACGAAGGAGTAGATAGTTACCACACGGGAAAGAAGCGGGCAAGTATCATCTTTGAAATGCCGACGCGCTCGTAGGGGCTGGGCTTGCCCAAGGCTGTCCCAATTAGCGAAGTCAGGCAAAGGGAGCGAAGTTCCGGGAAGTTTCGGAGTGCGGGAGCTTGCTCCCGCTTTTTCAACCGCTGACTCGTCAACGGGGGTGTATCGCCGCAACTCGTCGCGGTGACTGATCGCCGCATCCCGTTGCAGCAAGGGAAAGCGGCGATCCGCCGCGGCGGACCGCACTCCGAAACCGAAGCATGCACAAACCGCCCGGAAAGGGTTGTCGGGCACAACGGCCGCGGCTTAGACAAGCCAGGGCAATCCCAGCCCCTACAAAACCTATCGCGTTGAGAACTTGTAGATGGTTGTGGATTCGTAGGTGTGTCCCGGCCGCAGGATGGTGGAAGGGAAATTCGGCTGATGGGGCGAGTCGGGATAATGCTGCGTCAGCAGGCAGAAGCCGCTGTGTTGTTTGTAAACGTGCCCATGCTTTCCGGTGATGGTCCCATCCAGGGAATTGCCCGAGTAAAACTGCTCCCCCGGTTCGGTGGTGTCGATCTCCATCGCGCGGCCGGTGGTGGGCTCGTAAAACCGCGCCGCCAGCTCCAGCCCCGGGCCCTTCCGGTTGATCACAAAATTGCTGTCGTAACCATGCCCATACGCCAGTTGGTCATTCTTCTCCTCGATGCGCAAACCCACCACAGTGGGCTGGGTAAAATCAAGAGGTGTTCCTTTGACCCTCGAAATTTCTCCAGTGGGAATGCGGGTCGAGTCGAAAGGCGTGTACTGGTCGGCATTTAACATGAGCACGTGGCCAAGGATGTCGCCACTTCCCTCCCCTGCCAGGTTGAAGGCACTGTGACTGGCGAGGGTGATCGGCGTGGCCTTGTCCGTGGTGGCGTGGTAGTGAATGCCGAATTCGTTCAGGTCATTCAAAGTGTAGGTGACCGTCACGTGCAACGTCCCGGGGTAACCCTCCTCGCCGTCGGGGCTGGTGTATTTCAGAATCAGCCCAACATGGTCTTTGTTTTCGAAGGGCTGAGCCTGCCACAGAGCCTTGTCAAATCCCTTGAAGCCGCCGTGCAAGGTGTTGGGCGGGTCGTTTTTGCTGAGCGTGTACTCCTTGCCGTCGAGCGTGAACCGGCCATTCTTGATTCGATTTCCGAAGCGTCCCACAATGGCGCCGAAATAGGGGCTTTTGGCAAGATAGCCTTCCAGATGCTCGTAACCCAGCACCACATCAGCGCTTTGGCCATTCCGGTCGGGAACATTCAATGAAACGATCACCCCGCCATACGTCATCACCCGAACTTCCATGCCGTGCGTGTTGCTCAGTGTGTAAAGGTCAACTGCTTTGCCCCCAGAGAGTGCCCCGAAGGCCTCTTTCTTGATATTGAGGGTCCCGTTCGCGGGTGATGAAGAGCTTGCGGTAAAACGCCCCAGCGCTGTCATCCTGAGCGCAGCGAAGGACCCCTGCATTTGAACTCTCGAGCAAACACAGAGATTCTTCGTCGGTCGCCGCGGCAACCTCTTCAGGATGACAGTGCCTATGAGTTTTTCCGCAGCCTGTGAAGCCGTAGAGCCGGGCGAAAAGGGAATCCATACAATACAAAGGAGGAGTAGAAAGACATGAGTAAATCGCTTCGAGGTCTTCCCTCGACGCGCAGAAATGGATCTGAATGGCGGACGGAAAAGTCCTGCCCAATCGAGGCGGATTATGGTGGTGTTCAACACAAATCTCCGCACCGGATTCTCCTTAACCTGGGGCCGGGAGTCAAGGCTCATGCGAGGGATTCCATCACCCATTCCATCAACATTCCATCAACCTTCCATCAACCTTCCATCAACCTTGTTGCTCTAAATCCGGAATTGCGCTATAAGGTTGACCCAGCGAGGGCCGTCGAGATCGCTTGGCAACAGCGGGCAATCGGCGCCGAGGCAGTCGGCTCCAGTGAACTTGCCGTCAGCGATGGGTGATGGTTTTTCGAATTCATCTTGGTCAGTCTTAGTGCTCACAAATGCATATGAAACTTCGAGACCGCGTAGTACTCGTAACGGGAGGCAGCATTGGGCTGGGCGCCGAAATCGCCCTGGAAGCAGCCCGCGAGGGCGCCGACGTTGTTATCAACTACAGCTCCCATCGTTCCGACGCGGAACAGGTGCTGCGGGAAGTTCAGAGTCTGGGACGCCGGGGAATCGTTTTCCAAGCCGACGTAGGGATCAAAATCGAAGTCGACGCATTGGTGGCGGCGGGCATTGAGGCGCTGGGCAGAATCGACGTGCTGGTCAACAATGCGGGAATCGCTCTCTGGAAGCCCTTTCTGGAACTCGACGAAGCCAACTGGGACAGCACCCTTCAAACCAACCTCAAGAGCGTTTTCCTCTGTTCCCAGGCCGTGGCGCGGCACTTGGTTGCCCGCAAGAGCCGGGGCAGCATCGTCAACATTTCTTCTATTGCCGCGGCGGGCGCGCTGGACTGCCTGGTTCCCTATTGCGCTTCCAAAGGCGGGATGCTGCTGATCACCAAGGCGATGGCCACGGAATTGGCTCCTTACAACATCCGGGTTAATTCGGTGGCGCCCGGGACGATCGACATTGCGCGCAACCGGCAGACGGACCCGAATTATCCCGGCGATTGGCTTCCTTTCATTCCCATGGGACGAGTCGGCCTGCCGTCAGATGTCGCCAAGCCCGTTATTTTCCTGGCTTCCGACGAGGCCGCTTATGTAACGGGCCAGACGTTTTGGGCGGATGGCGGCGAGACATCTTATGTTCCCATGCCGCGGGCTGATTTTGCCAGGAAATGACGCTTGATTCTTACGACCTCGGGATCGTTGCCGATGATTTGACGGGCGCTTGCGACGTCGCAGCGTGTTTTGCACCCCAGCTTGGTTCGGTTGGGGTCGCGGTTTCGCTCGATTCCGAATTGGCCGCGGGGCACGCTCAGGTCATTAATACCCAAAGCCGCCTCCAGGATTACCAATCAGCGCGCGATCTCTTGCGCCGCGTGGGGTCGGCTCTGAATTCAAAAAGGGTCATTTTCAAGAAAATTGACGCCGGGTTGCGAGGACCATTGGGCGCCGAGCTCGCGGGTTTGCTCGAGGGCCTCAATCGCGCTGGCAAAAAATGGAGTTGTGTCGTGGCGCCGGCAATCCCCTCCATTGGCAGAACCACCCGCGAGGGAATTCAATACGACCATGGCGTTCCCATCAACCAGGGCGCATTGAGTCGCGACCCCCACTCACCGCCCGCGTCGGCGGATATCCGGCACGTGATCCAACAAACCGGGGGCGGAGATTTTTTGGTGGCCGATGCGGAAAACTCCAGAGATTTGGAACGCATTGTGGATGCACATTTAAAGGAAGAATGCGTTGTCTTTGCAGGTTCGCTGGGCTTGGCGAGGGCGCTGGCGGGCCGACTGCGCGGCCAATTCAGCGATGATGTCCCGGGACCACCTGCGCAACAGCCTCTCCTTGCCTGCGGTTCGCGCCAGCCGTGCTCATCGCGCCAGGTCGAACATGCGCAACGTGGGGATATCCGCATTCTCGGCTTCGATCCCGCGTTGCGGAGGTTCAACGAGGCAATCGAAGACGATTGGAAAGACCCGCTCCTAGTACATCGTTCGCTTAATGAT
>PLWR01000674.1 GCA_003165615.1 Acidobacteriota bacterium
GGATGCCAGCCGATGGCCGTGGGATAGAAGAGGATGCTGGGCCCTTGCAGAGCCGTCAGGCGTGCTCCCTCGGGGTACCATTGATCCCAGCAGATCAGGGTCGCGATGCGGCCCACTTGCGTGTTGAAGGCACGAAATCCCAGGTCGCCGGGAGTGAAGTAGAATTTTTCGTAGTAAGCGGGATCGTCAGGAATGTGCATTTTGCGGTAGAGGCCCACCACCTCGCCACTCGCATCAATCACCACCGCGCTGTTGTGATAAACGCCGGCGGCGCGGCGCTCAAACAAGGGCGCAACAATAACCACTCCGCGTGCTTTGGCGACTTTCCCCAAGGTCTCGGTAGTCGGGCCCGGCACGGTCTCGGCAAGATCAAACAACCCGATATCCTCGCGCTGGCAGAAGTACTGGGAGCGGAAAAGCTCCGGCAGACAGATAACCTCCGCGCCGCGCTGGGCCGCGTCTTCGACGAGAGCCACGGCTTTTTGCAGGTTCTCGTCCGGGCTCGGCGAACACGACATCTGTATCAGTCCGGTGATGTATTTCGGCTTCGGGGGCATCAGAATGAGACTGATCCCGTCTAACTCCACAACCGATCCGCGGAATCCAGGTTGTTCCACTCGGGCGTGGGCGGGAAGTAACTCGTTCCGGGCAGCAGGTGCGCTTTCACTACGTCTTCATTAAGAGTAATGCCCAGCCCCGGCTTATCGGGCACGGTAATGAAACCGTGATTGACGATCGGCTTTTCCACACCCTCCACCATATCGCTCCACCACGGCACATCGAGGGAGTGGTTTTCGAGCGCCAGGAAATTGAGCGTTGCCGCGGCGCAGTGGACGTTGGCCATGCAACTCACGGGCGTCCCGGCGAAGTGCATCGCCATGGGCACGCCGTATTCCCACGCCATATCTCCGATCTTGTGGGTTTCAAGGATGCCACCCGAAGTGGCCAGGTCAGGGTGAATCTTGCCGACGGCGTGATTCTCACAGAGAACCTGAAAGCCTTCCTTGAGGTAGATATCCTCGCCCGTCAGGATGGGCGTGGGGCTTTCGTTGGCTATCTGTTTAAGCAGGTCGGTATACATCCAGGGAATCACGTCTTCCATCCACGCGAGGTTGTACTTCTCATAAGCCTTACCGAGCCTGATGATCGACTTCACGCCGAGGTGGCCGAGGTGATCCATGGAAAGTGGAATTTCCATGCCCACGGCATCGCGCACCGCGGCAACATACTCTTCCAGCAGAGCGATGCCCTTGTCGGTGATCTCCATGGCGAGTAACGGATGGGGAACCTCATCTTGTTCCCAATCGCTCAGGCCCGAGCGCATGGTCACGGTGCCGGGCTTGTCGGCGACGGCATCGACTCCCAGGTCCATTTTGAGCCAGGTCAGGCCCATGACTTCCTTTCGAATCTTCATTCTCTGGGCAAAGATTTTCGGATCAGTGGACTCCGTGGTGTCGGCGTAAACGCGGATCTTGTCGCGGTGCTTGCCGCCCAGCAAGGCGTACACGGGCGCGTCGTAAACCTTGCCCGCGATGTCCCACAAAGCCATCTCCACGCCGCACACGCCGCCCGCCTGGCGCGAGGTCCCACCGAATTGCTTGATCTTGCGAAAGAGTCGATCGATCTGCAGGGGGTTCTCACCGAGAAGCCGGCTCTTCAGCATCAGAGCATAATTAGGACTGGCGGCATCCCGGACTTCGCCGAGTCCGTAGACTCCCTGATTAGTGTCGATGCGGATGATGGGGCAAGGGCCGGGCCCATCCTTTACCACCGTCGCAATCCGCATGTCGGTGATCTTCAGCGTTGAAGGGCTGGAGTTCGTGTTGACGCTTTTGGGGTGGGCCTCCATCGGCTCACCACCGAGGAGCGCGCCTCCCAGGGCGGCCGCGGAGCCCTTTAAGATACCGCGGCGGTTCATCAGGTATAGGTCAGATTTATTCATCGTTTTCTTGCCTCTAAATTAAGAATCAGTCCGGGCGGCTACTGTTCCGGCATCCGCATTTTCAGGCCTTTCTGCTCCAGCCATTGGTTGAATTTCTGAATCATCTGTTTGGTCCACTCGCCATCGATCTGACCCGGTGGGTACCTGCCCTCGCGCAGCATCTGATGTCCCCACTCATCGATCTGGTGGGTAAATTGGGCGTTATCGACCACCTCTTGGGCGAACTGGGGCGGGATGAAGGTAATTCCTTCCGGGTCGCTCACGGCCACGTCACCGGGCAGCACTGTGACGTCACCGATGCGAATCGGCACATTGAGCCCCATGAGCATCGTGTCGGCCAATGCGGAGGGGTCGAAGTCACGAACAAAGACATGCATGCCTTTGATTTCAGAAATGCGCGACTCACTCCGCACTGCGCCATCCACCACCAAACCGTTGTGGCTCCTCGCGAAAATTGCAGTGGAGAGTTTGTCTCCCGCGTAGGTGCCGTCTTTGATTTTTCCGAAAAGGTCGACAACCAGGACATCGCCGGGCGAAAGCATGTCAATCGGCCAGGCGTTCTGGGCTCCAATGCGTCCCTCCGCCTTGCCTTGGTCGTTGATCACGGCGTTCACGTCGGGTCGCAGGGGGATGAAGACAGCGGTGAATACGCGGCCCACCATTCGCCCACCCGGATTGATTTCGCGCCAGCCGCCCACGAACTGGGTATTATAGCCATGCGGCGCCAAAGTCTCGAATGCTTCCTCGGCATCCACATCCTTCAAACCCTCGAGGATGGAGTCGGGCGCCTTGGGACGGCCATCGGGAAAGCGCTCGCCCTTCCATTCGCGCGTCAGGGCAATCCGCTGTTCGTCGGAGAACATGCCCAGTTGCGGAAAAGCACTCTTGGCAAATGAAAGCGCCAAAACCAGCGTCAGCGTAACTCGAATCCCTATTGTCAACTTCCTTCTCCTTAATGCAGTTCTGTGAAGGATTATCACGGGAAAGGGCACAAGTTTATCACAAAAGGAAACCACTTTGACTGTTGCGTCCAGCCTCATGGGGGAGTGGAACTCGCCAACCCCCGCAGAAGTCAAAACTCTGTTATTCTGCGATGCTTCGACGCGGCCTCCGGAGAGGCCATTCAGAATTGTTCGGGTACTGCGGAAAGTCAACTACTATATAGAGGGTCATGCCATGAAATCACACACCGAGTATCTGTGGTTCAACACCAAAAAACACCGGGAGTTCATCAATATCACGAACGAGGTTGAGAAGGCGCTGGCCAAGTCACAAATTAAGGAGGGCTTGATCCTGGTCTCGGCCATGCACATCACCGCGGGCATCTATGTGAACGATGCGGAGGACGGCTTGANNACCACCACACCGGCGAGGACAATGGTGATTCCCACTTGAAAAGCCTGCTGATCGGGCACCAGGCCGTGGTGCCGGTCACGAATGGCAAGCTCGACTTCGGCCCCTGGCAGCAGGTTTATTACGCCGAGTTCGATGGCCAGCGCCGCAAGAGGGTGTTGATCAAGGTCATTGGGGAGTGATCTGCCGCATGCCACCCATTATTGAAGTTCAGAATTTGGTAAAGGAATTCCGCACCTTCCGCCGGCGCGAAGGCGTC